>CAZAZA010000217.1:0-1592 GCA_964489495.1 uncultured Bacteroides sp. | reverse complement strand
CTCAATAGCAGCCACCTTCTTCTCTATTTTTACGCTGATAAAGGGACCTTTTTTTAATGAACGACTCATAAAATTAAACTGGTTAAGCGATTACTTCTTACGTCTTTCGATAATGTACTTAGACGATTGCTTCTTAGGCGCACGCGTCTTGAGGCCCTTCGAGTAGAGGCCCTTGCGCGAACGGGGATGTCCGCCCGATGCACGGCCTTCGCCACCACCCATGGGGTGATCGACAGGGTTCATAACGACACCACGGTTGCGCGGGCGGCGTCCGAGCCAGCGCGAGCGGCCGGCCTTGCCGGAACGTTCGAGCGAATGCTCGCTGTTGCCAACCACACCAACGGTAGCTTTGCATGTGCTGAGCACCTTGCGTGTTTCGCCTGAAGGAAGCTTAATGATCGCATAATCGCCCTCGCGCGATACAAGCTGCGCGAAAGTGCCGGCCGAACGTGCCATGAAGGCTCCCTGACCGGGACGAAGTTCGATATTATGAATCAAAGTACCAACGGGGATCTGGCTCAACGGGAGAGCGTTGCCGACTTCGGGGGCTGCTTCAGCACCCGACACTACGGTCTGGCCTACTTCGAGGCCGTTGGGTGCGATGATGTAAGCCTTTGCGCCGTCAACGTAGTAGAGCAGAGCGATACGGGCCGAACGGTTAGGATCGTACTCGATCGACTTCACTACAGCGGGGATACCGTCTTTCTGACGTTTGAAGTCAATGATGCGGTAACGACGTTTGTGACCGCCGCCCTGATAGCGGTTGGTCAGGTGTCCCTCGGCGTTACGACCTCCGGTGGACCGTTTCCCGACTGTAAGAGATTTCTCAGGTGTAGTAGCAGTTATCGTACCTTTGAATACACCTATAACTTTGTGTCTCTGGCCCGGGGTTGTGGGCTTGAATTTTCTTACTGCCATTATTATATGTTGCTATAGAAGTCAATAGTTTGGCCTTCGGCGATTGTCACAATGGCCTTCTTATACGCATTGGAGCTTCCGCGGAGCAGCCCCGACTTTGTCCAGCGCGATTTGTTCTTGGCACGAACATTCATTGTGTTGACGCTGACAACCTTTACGCCATACAGCTCCTCGACAAGTGACTTGATCTGGTACTTGTTGGCTTCAGGAGACACGCGGAATGTGTAGCGGTTGAGTCTCTCGGTGAGCGCAGTCGCTTTCTCTGTTACGATGGGTTTGATTGAGATTTCCATTTTCAGTCTCCTCAGTTTTAAAGGTTGTTTATAACGCCAAGGCTATCTTCAGTTACGAGGATAGCGTTGTGGTTCATCAGAATGTACGTGTTCAAGTCAGATGCGACAACCACATCTGCATTGGGCACGTTTCTTGCCGACAAAGTTACGACATTATTCTGAGACGGTAAAATCACCAACACTTTTTTGCCCTCAACTTTAAGGTCTTTAGCCAATTTTACAAAATCTTTGGTCTTGGGAGCGGCAAATGTGAAGTTTTCGATCACCTTCAGCTGGTCCTCCTGAACTTTCAGTGTGAGGGCCGAGCGACGGGCAAGTGCCTTTACCTTCTTGTTGAGCTTGAAGCGGTAGTCGCGGGGACGGGGGCCGAACACACGGCCG
>CAZAZA010000216.1:0-1606 GCA_964489495.1 uncultured Bacteroides sp. | reverse complement strand
AATTCAAACATTTGGAGCGGGAAATAATATTACTGAAGCTTCTCAAAATAAAATACTGAATATTAATGACAATCGTCTTGCTGTTATAAATTGTTGCGAACATGAGTATTCTATAGCCGATTCAAGTCATGCTGGAGCAAATCCCATTAGTGCTATTGCTCAATACTACGCTATTCAAGAAGCCAAGAAAAAATCTGATTTTATACTTGTGATTGTTCATGGTGGTGTAGAAATGTATAATCTACCAACACCTCGTATGAAGGAACTGTATCGTTTTTACATAGATGCAGGTGCAGATGCGGTCGTTAACCATCATCAACATTGTTATAGCGGATATGAGGTTTATAGAAATAAGCCTATATTTTATGGCTTAGGTAACTTTTGTTTTGATTGGGCAGGACGGCAGAATGGTCTCTGGGTAAAAGGTTATATGGTTGAAATAGAATTTAGTAAAGAAATATCATTCGAAATTATTCCTTATATACAATGCTCAGACATTGCTCTTGTCAGAGAATTAAACGAATATGAATATTCCGAGTTTGATAATAATATAAAAAACATCAACTCAACAATAAAATCAGACGAAAAACTTCAGGAAGATTACCATCATTATCTTGATGAAACACGGAGAAGTTATAAAGCAATATTGAGTCCATATTCAAACCGAATACTTCAATCTTTGTATATCAGGAATTTATTACCTGGCTTTATGTCTAAATCAAAATTCCATTCTATAAAAAATAATATCGAATGTGAATCTCATAGAGAACGTTTACTTGATATGATATATAAATCTCTTTAAATAAAGATGCCACAGGTTGAATTGTTATTTCCGTAACTGTCCAATTGAGCCAATTGGCTAATAAGTAAAGAGATGGTAACTTCGCAGCGAATCCAAAACCAACATGTTATGATTTCAAATGAGAAAATGGAGGAATATTGGTATCGCTAAAGGTCAGAAGGAGTTGCCAAGTGGCTGTCCTTGCCGGGGGGCTTCACGGCGCATTCGAGGAATACCTCAAGTAAGTGTGTAAAAATGACGTCTTGCGAGCCCTAAAACCAATGCCGACCTTTGTTGGTGAAAACCAAAAAGCCAACAAAGATGACCTCTTCAAACGAAGACCTCGGGCGGTTCTATATCCGCTATCAGGCAGAGGCAATGCCCAGGGGCGAAAGCATCCAGGCATTCTGCGACAAGAACAAAGTCCCATTCAACCTGTTCAATAATTGCAAAGCAATCGGCGAATTCCTTTGAGATCATACCAAATGAGACAAATGGTATAGAGACACACGGCACAGCATTGTCAATGTCCAAGTGGACGGGGCATCGTCAAAAGACTTGTACGAAGCTCATCCTGGACAGCCAAAGACGGAGCCAGCCGGGGAGGATAAGGATGCCTGTAAGCGTGTAAAAATGACGTCTTGCGAGCCCTAAAACCAATGCCGACCTTTGTTGGTGAAATCCAAAAACCGACAAAGATGACATATTCAAACGAAGAGTTCTTTGCAGTTGTCTATTATTTTAGGTGCAAAGCGGCAAGCCGATGAGGAGCGGTTCTATATCCGCTATCAGGCAGAGGCAATGCCCAGGGGCGAAAGCATCCAG
>CAZAZA010000215.1:0-1633 GCA_964489495.1 uncultured Bacteroides sp. | reverse complement strand
GCAGAAATGAGTAAAAGCAAAGATGCAGAGACGTTGTATGACGGCCGAAAGTATATCACTTTCACGGATAATAGGCAAGGGTCAGCACGTTCTGCCATGGGAATAAATCAAGATGTAGAGAGAGCCTGGATAAGAGCTTCTATTTTTCACAAGCTTGTAGACAATCGTCTTGATCTGATAGAACCCACGGGTTTGTCTTCTGAGGAGGAGACGACTTATACCTTTCTCAGCCAGTCTCGAGAATCTCTACCACCCATGCTTCTGAATGAATTGAGCCGTTTGGAGGCAAAGAAAAACGGGAATTCTGCCATTCCTGTACCACCCGAAATAGAGTGGAATGAACTTATGAGGACTCTTGAAAACGATGTCGAGTTTAAGAGGCTCTACAAACACCTTAAGGAGACACACTGCAATGGTAAGTATGCCAATCAATCTTCGTATTTGAAAGCATTGCTTGTCGATCAGTTCGGATGGATTCCTCGTCGAGCCAATTCTCTTGAAAACATGGGATTCGTGAGGCTGGTTTATCCGGATCTCAAGAAAGCCAAATGCCCAGCTATACTTGCTGATAAAAATTGCACTAATCAAGACTGGCAAGACTTCCTTAAAATATGCCTTGATTATCAAATAAGAGGCGGAAGGCACTATATGCTTTCGGATGAATTCAACAACTACCTGACCCAAATTAATTATACCTCGGCAATATATCCGTCAAATTCGGAACTGCGTAAAAACGGAAAATCCGTTCCAAAATGGCCTAAGGTGAGACATGGACAGTCGGGGGTTAGCGATTCTCAATCAAGACTTGTTCTGTTGTTGTGTGCTGTCCTTGGATATGACAATGACAGTGAGTTCAACCGAGAACAGTCGGCTAATATCGACAGTGTTCTCAAAGAGGCTTGGGATTTTTTGACAACCAATATCTTAACACCTGTAGACAGTGAGAACAACGGCTATATGCTGGATTTGCTTGGGTCTAAAGTGCGGTTGCAGCAAGTAGTAACCGGGCACGTTTGTCCTGTTGATAATGTCATTGTTGATGTAGTCTTCAAGGGATATAGTCCTCGCATGAACGGATATATCGGGAAAGCGAATTTTGAACGTTTCCTCGTAACACAGACTTTTAATTATTCATATTTCCCTTTTAGAACGACCGAAGGGTCTGATAAAAGCATCAAAGCATGGATTACATCCCATCTTTCCAAACTAATAGAGACTGGACTCTATTCTGACATACATGAGCGAATCTATCTGAAACGACCTATATTTATCGCTGCCGAGCACTCTGCCCAACAATCCAATGAGGATCTTGATCGTTTTGAGAAAGATTTCAATGCTGGACGTTTGAACATACTGTCTTGTTCAACTACCATGGAAATGGGTGTGGATATCGGCGGTATAAGTGAGGTTGTGATGAATAATGTTCCTCCAAAGTCTTCAAACTATCTCCAGAGGGCGGGGCGAGCAGGTCGTCGTAACGAATCCAAAGCCTTGGCTTTGACATTTTGCGCACCTAATCCTATAGGCAGTCATACATGGACTCATCCGCAATATCCTATAACTCATTTAACAGAGACACCTTTGCTGAAACTGGAAAGCCGACAACTAATTCAACGACATATTAACGCTTTAA
>CAZAZA010000214.1:0-1697 GCA_964489495.1 uncultured Bacteroides sp. | reverse complement strand
TATGCCGGGCTTCGAGATGTTTATGCTTACCTGGCCGCAGTTGGGCGTGTGGACGAGTTCGGTAAAGGATCCGCGGTTGTCGCAGTTCATCTTGAGGTCAAAAACAGCCTTCTCTTTAGGAAGATAGCTGAGATAGGTTGAGAAAAGGCGCTTGGCAAAACTGTCAGCCGGAATTTCGGGAATCATCAGTGTCTGCGGCAATTCGGCGAACTGATGCAGAAGATCGACAATTTCGCCGAGCGTGACATGGAAGGTCGTGGGCACATAGCAGTAGCGGCCGTCCTCACGTCCGACAGCTTCAATACCCTCAAACTCGCAGTGATGCTCCTTACCTTGAAGTGCGAGAATCATCTCGTCAACGAGGTCGTCGATGTAGAGAAGTTCAAGCTCGACCGAGGGGTCGTTGACCTGAATCGGCAGGTCATTGGCTATATTGTTGCAGAACGTCGCAACGGCAGAATTGTAATTGGGGCGACACCATTTGCCTAAAAGGTTTGGGAAGCGGTAGACGAGCACTCTTGCTCCGGTCTCTTTCGAATAGTTGAAGAACAGCCCCTCTCCGGCTTTCTTGCTCTCGCCGTATGGGTGCCCGGCATAACGGCCGATGAGCGTGGCCTGGATGGAGCTGCTGAGCATTACCGGACAGGTGTTGCCGTGCTTCTTCAAGGTATCGAGCAGAGTCGAAGCGAAACCGAAATTGCCCTTGCGGAAGTCCTCGGGATTTTCAGGACGGTTGACTCCGGCAAGGTTGAACACGAAGTCGGCCTCGCGGCAATAGCGGTCAAGATCCCCCGGTGTGGAATCGAGGTCATATTCAAAGACCTCGTCTATCCCGACAGGATAGTTTTTCGCTTTTCCCTCTTTAATATTGTTGAGCTGGGCACATAGGTTTTTTCCTACAAAACCTTTCGCTCCTGTTACAAGAATTTTCATACGTTCAGAACGTCTTCAGATGAAAGGGGTGTGTATGCGCCGTCCTTGGCTTCGAATATTACCGTGCCGGATTCGAGTGACTCAATCCTATGCCATCGACCGACCTCAATGTTGACGCCACTGCAATCTGAATCAGGCTGCATCATAATGCGTTCGGTTTCGTTGCCATTATCATCGTAGAAGATTTCTACGGCTTTACCTCGGATAACGATACATGATTCCGTGCTGTTACGGTGGCGATGAATCGGCAGCACGGTTCCCGGCTCGATGGCATTGAGCATACGCTGCGATAGGACTTCTGGCGTTGTACGCAAATCACGAGACATGCGCAGTCTATCTAACAGCTTGGCTTCACGAGTTATCGAATCAAGGAGTTTATTATCTATTTTCATTATTGCACGAAATTGCCTTCGCCTGAAAGTTCTTTTTTGATATATTCCAAAGAGGCAATCTTCTCTTTGGTTTCTTCAACAGAAAGCAAACGCGTATTATTTGAGTCGAATTCGGTCAAAACATTTCGTGTATCATCACCCTCTTTGAAATACTTGTCATAGTTAAGACCACGGTTGTCAGCCGGCACGCGATAGAAGTTGCCGAGATCAACAGCCTTGGAACACTCTTCATTCGTGAGAAGAGTTTCATACATCTTCTCGCCATGGCGGATACCAATAACCTTGATATCCTCTTTCTTACCGCCGAACAACTCACATACGGCTTCGGCCTGAGTACCTATAGTACACGCAGGTGCTTTCTGAACGAGAATA
>CAZAZA010000213.1:0-1701 GCA_964489495.1 uncultured Bacteroides sp. | reverse complement strand
AGGATAACGGCAATATCCGCATTGAGGAATGGGAGGAGGAAGCGTATATCTCCGCCAATGGCGATGTCTATTATTCCGACCAACTGGAGGTCGCTATCAAGGCTTTGAAATCGGACAAGGAACAGTCAGAACTCCAGATAAAACTTCTCTCGCAGCATGAACTGTGCAATGCAGCCCATGAGGAACTCAAAGAGGAGGATATGAAATTCAGCATGGCACAGATTGAGTTTCTCTGCGCTTACATCACCCACATGATGCAGCCATATCTTGATGCCGACGAGTTACAAAAACTCCACCATAATGCTAAAATATGGACGGTTCACGAAATGCCGCCGTTCACGCCGGTGAATTTGCGGAGCAACCATCTGACAAAAGAAGACCTGAAACATCTCGGCTACAACGTCGGCAAATTCCTCAGACTCCAGGGCGGTGTCATAGCCCGCTTTGTCAAGAAAGTTTTCGAGAAGCCTTTTGAGAGCACACAGATCCGAACCATCGAGCAGAAACTCCGTGAGAGCAAATCCACAAAAGAAAGAATCCCCATCCATACCCGTGACCAGATGGAAAAACTGTTCAAGCATTTCCAACGTTACGGCAACATCAACCTCGACATACTCAATAGAGCCTAATACCTCTATCAAGATATTTCAGCGGATAACAATGGCACAATCGCCGGAGTTATCCGCTTTCTCCTTTGTTCCGAATAGGAAGTGCCCATATAAGCCATTGCCCTTCAACTATTTTGCGCAAATGCTTGTTATTGTAATACAAATACATTAACTTTGCATCATAAAATATTACGATATGGATATAGCACTTCCCAAAAAGAATCAGAGTTTCCGACTGTCGGTTGAACTTATTGAACGGTTGCGTCAGCTTGCCAAGCGTCAGAACAGAAGCCTCAACAACTATGTAGAGACTCTGCTACTCGATGCTGCATACAGTGAGCCTAATGAAACCACACTCGCGGCAATGAAGGAAGTACAGAGTGGCGCTCTGCGAAATTCCACTCCACTTGATTTATCCTCAGTAGAGGCGATGGAACGCTCCATGGGATTATGAAGAAGCTACACCCAACCACCCAATACAAAAAGGATTACAAACGCTTCCGCAACAATCCCAATAAGCTGAAAAAGCTTATGATTGTTCTTGATATGCTCCAGTCGGAAACTCCAATCCCGCCTGAATATTATCCGCACATGCTTACCGGGAACTATGCCGGATATATGGAATGCCATATAGAAGGCGATTTTCTGCTTATATGGTTTGACCCGGACACCGATCAAATAGACCTTGTCCGTCTCGGTTCTCATTCCGAACTTTTCAGACAATAATCTATTCCACAAGGCAACCCTGCCTAATTCTAAAAACGCATATTGACGTCCGTAATTTGACGGCTTCCAACCGCAAGTTACGGACGTTTCTTTCTACAAAACCTTTATTCTGTTGAAGATTTGTCCCTTTGGGCGAGAAAGACTTCTTCCGACATATCGTTGAGCAGCGCCACGACCTCGAAAAACAGACAGGCGGCCACCTATCACGTTTTTATGAATAGGATGAGACCTATTCGTGTATGGCTACAACATACATGTCCACAATCACGCATTCAGCCACATCCGGTTCCAATTCCACCATCTCTCTTTGCAGTGTCGCTCACCGGTATTTTAATCTGTATTCCAACGATTAGATTCGTCTCCCTCG
>CAZAZA010000212.1:0-1727 GCA_964489495.1 uncultured Bacteroides sp. | reverse complement strand
TGTTGCCCGAATCGGACATTTGTGTGACTTATGTGTCGTATGTGTCGTATAAGTCTTATGTTTTCAGGAGCTTGCAGGTGCTAAGTATCTCTTGCCAAGAGATATGTGGCCGATAAGGTGAAGAAATAGCAAATGCGCCATATGCTGCGGGGCAGCGATATGGCGCATTTGCTATTATCTAAATGATATGGGTGTTACTCGTTTCGTCCGAAGAAGCGGAGAAGATAGAGGAAGAGATTGATGAAGTCGAGATAGAGGCTCAAGGCTCCGATAGTTGCAAGCTTTGAGTTCTCCGACTCGGGAGTGTAGGCTGCCATTGCCTTGATTTTCTGAGTGTCCCAGGCTGTTAGGCCGATGAAAATCAGTACGCCGGCACCTGAGATAATCATCTCAAGCATCGAGCTGCCCATAAATATGTTAACTAACGAGGCGATGATAAGCCCTATCAAGGCGAAGAACAGCAGACGTCCCCATGATGTGAGGTCCTGTTTGGTCAGATAGCCGAAGGTCGACATCGCTCCGAATGTGGCTGCGGTAATGACAAATGTCTTGGCGATAGATACTCCTGTATATACCACAAAGATAGGTGTCAAAGCCAGTCCGTTCACTATGGCGAAGGCATAAAAAAGCATCGAGGCCGTTGCCGAGCTCATCTTCTGGAGACGGGCGGTCAAAGCTATGACGAGGCCGATTTCGGCTACGAACAGCAATAAGAATCCGAATCGGCTTTGGCCGAGCAGATTCCAGTAGAGCTCGGATCCGAGGCAGAGCCATGAGGTGAGCGCGGTCACAAGCATTGCCAGAGTCATTTTGCCGAACACGCGGCGCATGACTGCATTCATACGCCGGGTCATCGACTGCTGCTGCGACTGCCCATAATTGTCAACTTGATAATCGTACATGTTTGGTTACAGTTAATGGTTTGTTAAATGGAGAGCAAAAACCATGCCGTTTTTGCACGCTGTCATGTCAATCACATCCGTTCGGGCACACGTATGCCGAGCAGCGACATAGCTGTGGCCACCACGCGGGCTGTCGCGTCGCTCAGGGCAAGACGCATCGACCTTGTGGCCGGGTCCTCCTCTTTGAGGATCGAGCAGTCGTGATAGAACTGATTGTATTCCTTTACCAGCTCGTAGGCGTAGTTGGCTATGAGCGCCGGGCTGAAATTGGCACCGGCCTCACGTACGGTGTCGGGGAAGTCGGCAAGACGCTGTATAAGCGTGATCTCCCGCTCGCCCGGGGTCACACCGAGGTATTCGCAGCGGGTGTATCCCGCCTCCTCGGCTTTGCGGAGCACCGAACGTATGCGCGCATATGTGTACTGGATGAAGGGGCCGGTGTTGCCGTTGAAATCAATAGATTCCTTGGGGTTGAACACCATGTTCTTACGCGGGTCGACCTTCAGGAGGAAATACTTCAGGGCGCCCATTCCGATAATTTCGCAGACTTCTTCCTGTTCTTCGGGGGTGCATCCGTCGAGCTTGCCGAGTTCGGCTGAAATCTGGCGTGCTGTGCCCACCATCTCTTCCATGAGGTCGTCTGCATCGACCACTGTGCCCTCGCGGCTCTTCATCTTGCCCTCGGGAAGCTCGACCATGCCATAAGAGAAGTGTACAAGGTCTTTGCCCCACTTAAACCCGAGCCGGTCGAGCAGGAGCGACAGGACGGTGAAGTGGTAGTTCTGCTCGTTGCCCACCACGTAGATCATGCGGTCGATGGGGTAG
>CAZAZA010000211.1:0-1784 GCA_964489495.1 uncultured Bacteroides sp. | reverse complement strand
GGGAACGCCTATACCGTCATCGGCTCATACATGGGGCTTGACCTCTTGGTAAAGAGCGAGTATAACCTTGACGGCTCATTTGACCGCAACACTTTCTTTGTCGAGGGCAAAAGCGGTCTGAAATACCGTTACGGAATTTCCGGTGCATTGCCATTGGGCTTTTCAGACACGGCACTCTATCCGCAAGCCACGCTTGACAAACTGCCTTCTATCATAAAGCAGCAGCGTGAACGCATAGCCAAACAGGAAAGCGAGCTTCCCACATTACAGGCTATCGTCAGCCGCACATGGGGCAGACAGGATGAACTGACCACACTCAAACAGGAATGTGACGAGTTGAAAAAGCGGATTGAAGAGAGTCTCAAGGGCAACAGACCGGAACTGGAAGAGGCGGAAACAGACACGCCCCCGATACCCGGCAGAAGAGCAACTGATTACGCTGCCTGATTACAATATAATTTCTGACCTTTCCCTCTGTTTGGTTGTGATAACCGGGCAGAGGGTTTCTTCTGTATAGAAAAGATTGTCTTGGGTGTTTCCCGGACTACCCTCCGGCATACCTATTATACATATCAGATACCCTCTTATCCACTGTCCACCGGTCCCTTTTTACATAGTGGGAACCACCTGATCCTACTTGCCTTTTGTATGTAGAAGCACCTGTTATACTCATCTTTTTAGAGTATCTTTCCTTGAAAGCCGTCCGACCGTGGTTTACGGCGCGAAGTTCGGCATCCGGGAGCGATGTGCAAGGTCAGGCTTTGTTTCAGCGAGATTTTGCAGCATGGGTGAAAAATCATCTTGAAAACCTTGCCTTTCGCCCCTTGACGATGCCATTGTTATGCGCAGATAAACCTCTTGCGGAAGGCTTCGGAAGGAAGATTCCAAGATAGGGAAATAAAAATTAAAACAAAATTCAGCGATGCGAACAAAAAGAATGACAGCAGAACAAGGCAGAAGATGTGGCATCAGCCGCTTCCCAAACTTCCACTGCACAGGCTCAATAAAGGGCATGAAGAAACTCTATTACGGAAATGATGCGCTTCTTGTAAGGTGTGGGCAGTATGTCTATAATGTGACAAGCGAGCCGTCAATATACAATCAAGCAACAATATAATTTCATACGGACATGAAACAGATAATATGGACAAGTGACTATCTTTTAGATGATAAGGCGAGAAAGGAATACGAGAACTCACAGCGTTACCTACTCGATGATGACGATTACAAAGTCAGCGATACGGAATGGGCAGAGGTTGTCAATGATAATCTGTCGGACGAGCGCATGAACCTTGACAAACAGATAGAAGGTGTTGTCATAGCATTTGCCGACCTCGGTTTATGGGACGGCAGACGGCAAGGGTACAAGATACTCGGACATAACATCAACGGCATATTAAACGTGTCGGAAGATGATAACGAATGGTATGGCGACGGTTTCAACATCCGTGGCAGCCTCTCACATCATGACGGCACCCATTATGTACTTTACCGTGTGGCGAAAGACATTGACGAGGCGGAACGGATAGGTGAAATGATTTACAACCGTGAAATAGACGAAGCCGGCTTCCGCAAAAAAACACGCTCGCTTTATCCGTATGTGGCGGAGATTTATGGGTGGAAAACAGGACGTTTCAGAAGGGCTTTTCAAAAAGCGGTGTGACCGATGACACGCTGATTTCTCCATGAGGGGTTGTAAAAATCCTTCATGGTGGAACGGCATGCCGTCCTTTCCCTTTATATCTCCGTTTGCCATCCGACCTGTTATACGGAATATTCCCTTT
>CAZAZA010000210.1:0-1820 GCA_964489495.1 uncultured Bacteroides sp. | reverse complement strand
TCTACCAAGGCTACGAAGGGTGCGTGCGGCGCATCGCCAAAAACCGCCACGTGGTTGTCAGCATCGAGGGCGTGTGCATGGTCATCCTGCCCTTCATCCACCCCGACCTCCTTGAGCCGGTCAATTAATTAAATGCCTAATGCATAATGCCCAATGCGTAATGGGATTCTATTAGGCTTATTAGGCCTATAGGCCCTATCAACCACATACGACTCATAAGTCACATAAGTCACATTGACTATTGCTCAATTAATTTCTCTCTACCGCGCCGCCGAGGCCGGCGATGACCTCATCGCCGCCGGACGCGAGCACGCCACCTGCTACCGGCAGGCGCGCATCCTCGCCGAACTCCGCCGGCGCACCCCCGTCGACGCAGCCGAGCACCGCGCCGTCGCCGACTGCGAGGCCGACTACCGTCGCAGCCTCGCCCGGTTGGCCGAGGCCACCGGCCTCCCCATCGGCCCGATCGACCAAATCGAGGCCGAAGCCTGCGGCGACACCCCCGCCGAGCTGTGCGCCGCCATCGACCGCCTCAGCGGCTACACCGACCTTGCCGGTCGCGAGGCCCTGATCGCCACCGTCGACCGCGCCATCAACCTCCTCGACCGCACCAGGCAGACCGGCGCCATCCAGCCCGTGGCCGCTTTGGCCGCAACCGTCGCCGAACTCGGCCGCAAAGGCACCGTCCGCTGCCCCGCATGGGTCGCGAAATTGCTTGCCGACTCTGTCACACAGTGGCTCGCCCGCCCCGCCGTCCCCGATACCGACATGGTCCTCCCCCTGCTGACGCAGGCCCTCTACAGCGGCGACTGGTCGCTGCAGCGCCACGCCGCCCGCATCATCCGCCGCCACCGCCTCGCCGCCTACCCCGACTACTGCACCCCCGGCGCAACAGTCTGAAGTATCAAGGTCCTCCAGTTGCCCCCGCAACCACCCCCTAAAGACCTTACCGACCTTATTAGTCCCATCATACTTCAAAGGACCGCATGACCGCCTCCTCCTATTACGCACTACGCATTAAAAATATATCCGGACGCAATTGCTTGGCGAAGTCATTCAGGTAACTCGTCTATCGTCAATAACCATCGTCCGGATATTTTACCATCTCTCATCACCTCACAACCTCTCAAACCGAAATAATAACTCCAATTATGAACATCGCAGTCGCAGGCACAGGTTACGTGGGCTTGTCTATAGCCACGCTTCTGGCCCAACACAACCACGTGACGGCAGTAGACGTGCTGCCCGAGAAAGTTGACAAAATCAACCATCGTCAGTCTCCAATCCAGGACGACTACATCGAGAAATACCTCGCTGAAAAGCAGCTCGACCTCACGGCAACACTCGACGGCGCGTCAGCCTACCGCGATGCCGACTTCGTGGTCATTGCCGCTCCTACCAACTACGACCCCGTCAAGAACTTCTTCGACACACACTGCATCGAGGACGTGATTGACCTCGTACTCAGCGTCAATCCCGATGCCGTGATGGTGATCAAGTCAACAATTCCGGTCGGCTATTGCCGTAGCCTCTATGTGAAATACGCGGCCATGGGAGTCAAGCAGTTCAATCTCCTCTTCTTCCCCGAATTCCTCCGTGAGAGCAAAGCTCTCTACGACAACCTCTACCCCTCGCGCATCATAGCCGGAATACCAAAGATTATCGACCAACACCGCTTCGCCGAGGAAAACGCTGCAATCCTTGCCGTCACCGACATCGACCGACTAACCGAAGCCGCTCACACCTTCGCCGGACTTCTCCAACAGGGAGCAATCAAACAGGACATCCCGACTCTTTATATGGGTATGAAAGAAGCCGAG
>CAZAZA010000209.1:0-1879 GCA_964489495.1 uncultured Bacteroides sp. | reverse complement strand
GGCAACGCGCAGCAGATATCATTCTACGCACGCAATTACTGGCCTACATACAAGGAAGCCATAGAAATCTGGTATACCGATCATGACACCACCGATCCCTATGACTTCGACCAACTGGAAAGCTTCGGCACACTCAACAATATGACGGCCGAATGGCAGCGTTATTACGCCAATCTTCCCGCCGGCACGCGCCGGTTCGCCATCCGGAGCTGCGCTCCGATGGGCGTGATGCTGATGGTGGACGATATCACCTATATGGAAGAGAAACTCCGCTCCGACCTAACCCTGAAGGGATACAACGTCTACCTGAACTCAGTGAAACTGAACGACGCGCCGCTTACCGGCACCTCATTCAGCCGCCAGGCCAACGAAGACACGAGTCTTTACGCCGTGACCGCCGTTTACGACAAGGGTGAATCCGAGCCTTCGAACGTAGTTGACCTCAGCCGCGCCGGCCTATCGGCAGCTGAGGGAGCCGCTCCCGCAGTACGTGCATGGCACGGACACATCATCGTTAGCGGTGCCGACGGACTCAACGTAGAGATAGTCTCCGCCGATGGCATCCTGCTTCATAGCGGACGCGGCAATGCCGATGTGGAGGCACCCGCCGGCATCTACGCGGTGCGCGTAGGAACCCGCACGGTGAAGCTGCACATACGTTGATCCTTATCCGCATCTTATGAAAAGGCTGCGCCCTCCCCCGGCGCAGCCTTTTTTGATCTCTGACCTCTGACTTCTGACTTAATGAACCCGGATTTGCGAATATTGTAAAAAAGTATTACCTTTGCAGCGACAAGCCCTGATGGCGGAATCGGTAGACGCGTCGGTCTCAAACACCGATGGAGCAATCCGTGCCGGTTCGATCCCGGCTCCGGGTACTGAATTGGGGAGTAGAGCAATCTGCTCCCTTTTTCTGTGTTTCACCGCCTCGTAACTCATTGGTCTGCTCATAGATAAGGTCAAGCACTTTGTTGTAAGAATTGGTTCTATGTTTGCTCGATTCAAGTATTGTCACTAATTTTGCTTTATGAAGGAAAAGCTAACGATAGAATCATTAATCACTGAGGCTGAACATTTTTGTTCGCTCAATTCAGGTGTATATAAAAGCGAGCTGTTTGGTGTTACTGACGGCAAGGCTGTCGGTACGTTTGTTGAACATCTTTTCAAGCAATTTCTCGAAGAGCGTTACGAAATGGAAGTTGGCAATTCAGCCAATGGATTGGATTTACCATCTATAAATACGGATATTAAAGTCACATCAATAAAACAACCGCAGTCAAGTTGCCCCTTTAAGGATAGCAAACAAAAAATATTTGGATTAGGATACAACCTTCTCGTCTTTGTCTATAGAAAATATGATGACTCAAAGAAAAAGAAGGGTATGTTAGATTTTGTTTCATGCAGCTTTATTAATAAATGTCGAACAGCGGATTTTCAAACTACCACTGGTTTGCATAAAATAATATCTAACCATGGCAATCAGGATGATATTTTTGCATTCTTGGTAGACCATAACATTCCAAGCGATGAAGTGACTCTATATAACATGGCAGGCGACATTCTGAAAAATCCTCCTCAAATTGGGTATTTAACAATATCAAATGCTCTTCAGTGGCGACTTCAATATGGAAGAATTGTGTCTATGACGGATAAAGTGGATGGTATTGAACAGATAATCAAGTTTTCAAAATGAGAAATTTGATTAACCTCATTCACAATACAGATTACACTGAAGCCAATTCCATAATTAGATCGCTTAGTGGAATCGTTGACTACTTCTCTTCAGAGCAAGAGAAATTGGATTTTATTGCCATACTTGAAGTTGGTACATCCATTGTATGCGAAGACCGGGTATCTTATGGTGATTGGCAAACACCAA
>CAZAZA010000208.1:455-1887 GCA_964489495.1 uncultured Bacteroides sp. | reverse complement strand
CCATATATTGTCGACTACACCTACAGCTCCGACTCAAAAGCTAAATCACCCTGTGTGGGTAGCAGAAGCGCGGTGGTAAAAAAGCATCGCACCGGCAACCGCCATCACATGGGACTTTTCGGAAGAAGAAAGTAATACTATCATAACACCACGGGTGGGAGTCCGTGCTATGTACATTTACAAAATGTATGTGGCACGGCTTCTTTTGTTTTTGGGAAGGGGTTATTCGAGGGTGACGTTGTATTTGCGGAGGAGGGCGTCGGGGTGGTAGGAGAGCTTGGCGTGGCGCAGACCTTCGTCACCCATGTCGTCCTCGCGGTTGACCCACTGGAGGACAGGGTCGTAGCGGTCGGACATCATGCGTGCGTAGAAGCAGTTGATTGCTTCGCCGGCTCCGGCAATGTCGTGATTCATCTTTTCGATGTGGGTGTAGAGGGTGTCCCCAATCACTTCACCCATGCAGAATGCGACGACACCATGGTCAGGTGTAGACAGTACAGCCCCCTCGAAGCCGAATCGTTCGGGATGCCGTAGCACGTCGAGCACCTGAAGCCGCTCGTAGTCGGCCGACACAGCTTTGCCGGGAGCAAGTGCCTGCCTGTCGTAAAACTCGCAGACTTCGGCAAGGTTGCTGTCGGACAGCGGCCCAAACAGATATCCGGGATTGTCTGCCACAAACCGGTTGACATGGTTGCGTTTTTTGCTCAGTGATTTGCCTTGCAGCGATGCGAGGCGGTGTATGTCATAGAGATAGTCGGCCCAGTCGTCGAGCGGTTCAACAGCCGTAACGCGCGCAGCCTCGCTGATAGGCTGCAGGGCACTTTCGGGAACTGCCGATAGTACGCACTTAATGGAGTGCGAGTCGCAGTAACGGCGAAGCATTGCCAGCGACGCGCTCAAAGGAAGAGCTCCAACGGGAACGGAGAACGCCAGCGTGGACAAGTCGTTCTCGTTAAGTCCGCGTATAAATAATGTGTCGCGCCACATGGCCGACTCGTATCGGAAATAGTCAATCCATAGAAATATCCCACCCACGCTGAAGTCGCACGTGCGCCACGGTGGAGTATAGCTGGCGAGATGCCGCCTTACAGCGGCAATATCGCCAATCTCCATAGGATGGAAACACAAGGTGTCGGTAATCAGTGCGGGTTGAAGACGTGTCATAATAAACAATGATGTTTTACATTACAACGCCTTCGCCACGGCTCATGTTCGGTCGAAGTAAAGGTCGAGCACATCGCGGGCGGCCGTGAACGAGCTCTGTCGGTTGGCAAGCACGCGGGCCTCCTTGTCGGCAAGAGCCTGCTGTATGGCCGGATTGTTGTAGAAATGCGAACGCAGTTGCTCGTTTATTGTCTCGTACATCCAGTAGCGGCCTTGTTCGCTGCGTTTACGCTCGAAATACCCGTTGGCTTCGACAAAAGCGAAGTAG
>CAZAZA010000208.1:0-445 GCA_964489495.1 uncultured Bacteroides sp. | reverse complement strand
CGGTCGATCATGTCCCATACTTCTGCTATCCCCAGCTCGTAGTAGCCCGAATAGCAGAGCACCTCGGGAGTCCATCCCGAAGCAGCCGGCGGGAAGAGGCGCAAAGCGCTCCGAAATTGAGCCTGAGCCAGCCGGGCACGGTCGATGTTATCGCCGTCGGCCTTGTTGATGACTATGCCGTCGGCCATCTCCATGATACCTCGCTTTATGCCCTGGAGCTCGTCGCCCGTACCTGCCACCTGGATGAGCAGGAAGAAGTCGACCATCGAGTGTACGGCAGTCTCGCTCTGTCCAACTCCCACGGTCTCGACAAAAATATTGTTGTATCCGGCGGCTTCGCACAGAACAATGGTTTCTCTGGTCTTTCGGGCCACTCCACCGAGCGAACCGGCCGACGGGCTGGGTCGGATAAACGCGTCGGGATGCAGCGACAGTTTCTCGATGC
>CAZAZA010000207.1:0-1898 GCA_964489495.1 uncultured Bacteroides sp. | reverse complement strand
ACACGATGCCTGTTCGGAACAGGTCTTTGCCTTTTATCATCAGGTCTGACTTCACTTGCCAGTACACCTGCCAGCCGCCACGCAGACGGTAGTTGTGCTCGTAGCCGGCGTGTACGCCTCCCAACACCCTGTGGGTGTCCGAGCCGAGCGAACCGCCGAAACGGAAGCTACCGTAATGGTTACGACCGCGTACCACGCACGGCTTGTAGGCGGCTCCGATGCTCCACGAACGGTAGTTCTTCCAGAACGAATCCGGGCAGACATGGCCACACGATGCGCATTTATCCCACTTGAGATAGCCGTTGGCGAAAAACTCCCAGGCATTGTGGTAGGCGTTCTCACGCTCATAGCTGAGTGTGGCGTCCAGCCCGTTCTCATACAGGAGTCCGATGCCGAAGGACACACGCCCGTCACGGTCTCCGGCAAACGCTGTGGCTGACACCGCCAGCACAGCGACAAAAATCATCAGTATCTTCCTCATGGCTTATTCCTCCGTCAGTAATGCGCTGCTGAAGCCGTCGGCCGACAGCACGTCCTCATAATCTATGTTCACGGATATGGTGCGCCCGGAAATCTGCTTCTCGGTCAGCTCCACCGTCAGCACCTTGTCGTTGGGGAAGGTCAGCTTCTTCACCACGATCACGTTGCGGTAGCCGTGCAGGAACGACCGGGACTGCTCCAGTACCAACTCCGGCTTCAGCTCCACGACCTGCGAGTTCGTGGCTTTCGACACCTTCTTGTCGGAGAGTTTGAGTCTTACCTCGTCGATGTCGAAGCGGATATTGGTGCGGTTGTCCACCGAGAAGTCGAGGAAAAAATAGTCCCCCGCCGAATAGATGTTGTTCAGCCGCATGGTCATGCGGTGCTTCTTGCTGCTCACGTTGCGGAATCTTGCTGGCGATGTCCATATCTGACGCGCATAACGGTACATGTCCTCCGTTGACATCGACACTGCAGGATTGTGATAGGCGGTACGTTCCGACAGCTCCACCTCCTTGCTGGTGACGGCCTCTGTCAGCCGTGTCGTGTACAGCAGGGCGTACTGCGTGCGGTAGCGTTCCGTGACGATGGTGACGATGGCAAGCACCTCGCCGTCCTCATGCCCGGCCTCCTTCGGCTTCAGGCGGACGGTGTTGTTGATGGGCTGGTCGCCGGCCACCAGGTCTGTGGATATGTCCACAAAGCGTATCGGCTCGGAGGCGATGATGACGGTCGTCACCTGTTCGTTGACGGTGAGTTGCTCCATTTCCTTATAGGTCGTTTGGGCGGTTGCGCCCATTGTTGCGGCTCCGAGAAAAAGAGCCATTGCAAAATGTCTGATATTCATTGTATCTTTTATTTAATTGATTTATAGCGGTTCAGCACTTAACCAAGTAAGTTTTCCTTTTTTTGTCTGATAGATTTCACATAACCACCATGTGCCATCTTCAACTTCATGAGCGAAATCGATTAAAGTATTCTTCGGCATATATATTTCTCCCTTTTCTGTTGGATGTCTGAATGCAAAGAGCGCGATGCGTTGCCCGTCCTCTGCTGAGAAATTACAGACAAGGGCATATACGTCCCTGCGGCTATACCAACATCGGCTGTCAAGGTGCAGCTTATATTTACCGGGAACCGGTGGATTATGATAGTCCATGCCAACAAACTCCTGTTTTTCACTTTGAGTAGTTAAAACTCCAAATGTATTCATAGCCTTACTTACCTGTTTTTACTGGTTTCTGTTTCCGTGAGTTTCTCTGCCTTTATCCGTTCCTCGGCTATCCGGCAATAACTGGCATCGGTCTCGAAACCGATATAGTGCCGTCCGCTTCGGATGGCGGCAATGGCGGTGGTTCCTGAACCCATGCAGTTGTCAAGCACCACGTCCCCTTCGTCGGTGTATGTCCTTATCAGGT
>CAZAZA010000206.1:0-1998 GCA_964489495.1 uncultured Bacteroides sp. | reverse complement strand
GTATGGCGTCATAGAAATAGCTCCGTGCCGCCGACAGGGAGAAGATGTTGCGCAGGGACTGTTCTGTCTTGTCGGGAACGACGTACAGACCTCCGGCCACCTCCATCAGATATTCGGGATAGAACCTTGCCATCAGGCCCTCGATCTCTTCCATGTTCTCGTCATAGTCCGTCGGAATATCCATGTCGAGGGTCTCGAAATCGGGCATGCCGCTTTCCGTGCCGGACATCTTCATGTTACCGAAAAGCATTTTCAGAAACTCTACGGGGTCTATCTCCACTCCGTCGTACTTCACCTCCAGATGAAGGGTGTTACCACTGATGGAAAGGATGCTTCCGGCTTTGACACGTTTGCCGAAAGCCACCATAGCGTTGCGTATGCCGCCGTAGGTCACGTCATATTTCCCGTAACGGGCCGTCTGGTATAGGCCGTGTTCCCTGTCCGTACCGATGGCGGTGACGATGCCGTCCGCCACCGCACGAAGCACATAGCGGTCTGCGGCGAGGTCTATGCCGTGGTTGAAACTCCCGTCCTCCTGCTTTCCGTAAGTCCGGGTCAGCACCACTTCTTCTTTCTTGTCATTGAACGGCATACAGTAGCCGCTCTCCGACTGCAGGTTCATCTCCTGTGTATATTCCATATTCTTTTTATATGTTTACTTGTTGTCTTGTCAAACATGTCCGGGTACGATTCATCTGTGCCGTCCTCCCGGCTGTCGGTTCTCGGTCTGAGGGTTCTCCTGTACTTGTGCCACATGGGAATTGTTGCCGATAAGCATCATGGCGAGCAGTGCGCCGCCAATCTTGCCAAGCCAGCCGAACCGTCCGAATATCATCAGTCCGGCGGCAAGCAGTCCAACGATGCTCAGTCCAGACACGTTGCCTTTCCCTATGTTGGAGAAGAAGTTGCCGAACATATCGGCACCGTTGCCCCCGCATACGTTCTTCAGGAAATCGGAGATGCCTCCGAATGTACTGTTGGCCTGTTGCACGGTACCGCTCAAACCGGACACGGATTCCTTTACATCCCGTACCGTTTCCTGCACGCTATCGACGGTCTTGCTTGTGGTGTCCACCACCGCATCCACATTGTCGCTTCCTATTGCTATGTCGGCGACCGTCCTCACTACCGGCTTGTCATTGACAAGTGCCTCCCAGCTGAGATAGCCCACACCGGCTCCGACTGTGGCGGTTTTCACGGCGCGACCTGCGCCCACAAGGGTGCGCTGGGGATGGATGACGGCTCCGCCAAGGCTTCTTGTCGCCGGATTGTTGAAGATGTATTTGCCACCTTTGAGTATTGTTGCCCATTTGCCCATATCTACTGTCTTTTAGGTTGTTATCGTATTATCTGTTTGAAAATATGCCTCGCACCTGAATCCTTTCCGGGGTGAGAAGTCCTTGAAACTGCATGACTTAAAAAGCATCGGCTTGTTGACGTATTGCGCGAGATCCTTCGCATACTGCGAGGGCTGTGTTCTGTTGTCGAAGTCACGGTACGGCATCACATAAGGCTTGATGCCAAGTTCCCGGCACCGCTCGATGCGGTATAAGTCCTGCTCCATGGTCGAGTTGTAGCCGACAAGAATGTAGCACATGATCTTCCACGGCTTTATGTATCGAGTTACTTCCGTGATTTTTGGGGTCAAGTCTATCTGCGGCAAGTCCCATGCGATATGTATGGACTTATAAAGACGGAGCTTGTTGAGCCAGTATGCCTGTTCCTCGTCCATGATGCGCACGTCAACACCGTGAAGATTGACCTTTTGCCCGGCCTTCATAAGATAGTCGATAGCAGATCGCCATTCCGGATTGGCGAAAAAGTTGTTGTCGAGCACCTCGATATGCTTTCCGTTGGGGTTCAGCTGCACAGGTTCCACGGGGTGTATGCCGCCCTCCTTGTCGTGTACCAGACAAAACGGACAGCGACGGATGCAGCCTCTGGAGAAAAACTGTATGGAATAGTCGTATTGCGGATAGAGGGTGTAGTCCATCAGGG
>CAZAZA010000205.1:0-2018 GCA_964489495.1 uncultured Bacteroides sp. | reverse complement strand
TGTGGCCTACGAAACCTCCGGCAATATCGCCGTGGGCGACGAGGACATGATGCGTTACGTGATGCTCATGGATGTCATTGGCGAGCATTTCGGCACAAACACTCCCGAATACCTCAAGAAGAGCGCCGAAATCCACGAGTTCATCAAGCAGAAGGCTAATGGCGGCGTTGATTCGGCCGACATCCGTTACCTCAAGACGATGATCCGCCGTGGCGAGGCACGCATAGCCTGCAATTATATAGGTGTGAAGCCGGAGAATGTACACTTCCTCAACCTGCCGTTCTATGAGACCGGTACAATCAAGAAGGGCGACCTCTCCGAAGCCGACATCGCTATCGTCCGCGACCTCATCACCACCGTCAAGCCCCATCAGATATTCGTGGCCGGCGACCTCGCTGACCCGCATGGCACCCACCGCGTATGCACCGATGCCGTTCTTGCTGTAATCGACGAAGTTAAGGACGAGGAATGGTTCAAAGACTGCCGCATCTGGATGTATCGCGGCGCATGGGCCGAATGGGAAATCGACCACATCGAGATGGCCGTGCCTATCTCGCCCGAAGAGCTGCGCTTCAAACGCAACTCCATCCTCAAGCACCAGTCGCAGATGGAGAATGCTCCGTTCCTTGGCGATGACGACCGTCTGTTCTGGCAGCGTGCCGAGGACCGCAACCGTGCTACAGCCAAGCTTTACGAAGGACTCGGCATGGCTTCGTACGAGGCTATCGAGGCATTCGTGGAGTACCACCCGATTCGGTAAAACGACACTGACACATTAAGTTATATTACAAACCGGCCGCGACTCGTCTCACGGCCGGTTTTCACACATCACAGTTCTATCAAAGCAATGGACGCACGTACCCCGCGACAAGTCGCGGAACTGGCCGAGGGAATCGGCCTTGCCAAAACTTCGCTGCACTCTCAGCCGTTCAGGCTGGCGGTGCTTGCCATTCTCGCAGGATGTTACATAGCCCTCGGCGGCACGCTGTCGCTCATCACCGGTTACGGCATGGGTGCCACGGCCTCCAACCCCGGACTACAGAAGTTGGTCAGCGGGGCCACGTTCCCCATCGGCCTCATACTCGTTGTTGTGCTCGGGGCTGAGCTTTTCACCGGCAACAACGCGCTGCTTGTGCCGGCATTCATGCGTGGCCGCTACGGCATATCCACTGTCATCAAAAACTGGACCATCGTCTATCTGGGCAACTTTGTCGGGGCGGTGGCGTTCACCACGGTGATGGTGTGGTGTGTCGGGCTTACATCTGCCGAGCCGTACCACAGCGCCATAATCGGCATCGGTGTCGCCAAGACATCTATGCCATGGATGACAGTGTTTCTCAAAGGCATCGGTGCCAACTGGTGTGTGTGCCTGGCGGTTTGGCTCGCTCTTTCCGGAAAGACATTGGGCGATAAGATCGCCGGATGCTGGTGGCCGGTCATGGCCTTTGTAGCGCTCGGCTACGAGCACTGTATCGCCAACATGATGTACCTGCCGCTGGCCATGCTCGAAGGCGCCGACATAACGGTCGGCCGCGCCATATGGGCCAATCTCATACCCGCAACCATAGGCAACATCATCGGGGGAGCCTTGTTTGTCGGGTGTGTGCACGGATGGCTGCATCTGCGCAACGAAAATTAACTATACAAAAACAGGCGGGTTACGTAGAAAATTTGTATATTTGCAGCCGACAAACTGTATCAAACGACTAACAAACATACAACCCAATATTCAAAGTATCAAAAACATGGTAAGCTACAAAGAGTTAGGTCTTGTCAACACCCGCGAGATGTTTGCAAAGGCCATCAAGGGCGGATATGCCATCCCTGCTTTCAACTTCAACAACATGGAGCAGCTCCAGGCCATCATCAAGGCCGCTGCCACCGAGAAGTCGCCTGTAATTCTTCAGGTGTCGAAGGGTGCCCGTCAGTATGCTAACGAGACACTTCTGCGCTACATGGCTCAGGGAGCTGTTGAATATGCCAAGGAACTTGGCTGGGAAAATCCCCAGATCGTGCTT
>CAZAZA010000204.1:0-2068 GCA_964489495.1 uncultured Bacteroides sp. | reverse complement strand
AGACCTCTCTCCTTTTGTTGCCTTTATCGCCCTAAGCTGCCTTTACCGCCCTGCATTGCCTTTATAGCCCGACAACAATTTCAATAACGAATATCATCGCAAATGCAGAAAATTAAAACGAAATGCCTGAGGGCGTTGGCACGCTTCAACCGCTCCGGGCTCGCCCGCAAGGGTATGCTCGCCATCGCCGCCGTGACAGTGGCCGCCGGCGACGCCATGGCCGCCAGCAAGGGAGCTGCCGGCTTCACCAAGGCCACGCAGGAAGTCAGCTCGTACCAGACCCCTGTTTCCAATCTTATGAAGGCCATAGCAGCCGTGATTGTACTGGTGGGAGCGTTCAATGTCTATTTCAAGATGCAGAACGGCGACCAGGATGTGAAAAAGACGATCATGCTTACCATCGGCGGCTGTATCGCCTTCATCGCACTGAGCGAGGCCCTTCCCCTTTTCTTCAAGTAACCGGACGCACAACATCACAGTCATGGGGACAGACAACGGGGGCTACCCTGTTTTCAAAGGGTTACAGAAACCTCTGGAGTTCATGGGAATCCGGGGACGGTTCCTTACACTTGCGGCAGCAGCCATAGGAGTGTCGTTCGTCGGATTCATCGTGTTCTCGATCGCGCTGGGGAAGCTCGCCGGGTTTGTCGCCATGCTCGTGATGGCGGCCGCCGGGCTCGTGACAATCTATGTCAAGCAGCGCGGCGGACTCCACAACAAGAAACGCGACCGTGGAATCTTTATCTATCACAACCTGTTCAAACGCTGACATATGGCAAGAACACTCAAAAAAGTCTTTGACGGCATTTTCGCACAGCTGGAGGAAACGGACGGAAACGTGGTGCTGTTCGACGCCAAGGGGTCCTCCTCTGTCATTTTCGAAATGACAAACCCCGTTCCGCGCCTGTGTACCGATTCTGAGAGATACACTCTCTTTCAGGATGTCCTCGCCAATATCGTACAGACACTCGGAGAAGGGTACGCCCTTCAGAAGCAGGACATATTCTGCCGGCAGGAGTACCGCCACGAGGTGCCTGATGGCGCGGAGTTCCTTACACGAAGCTATTTCGCATACTTCGAGGGACGGGAATTTACCGAAATCACCACATATCTCATCATAACGCAGGAGGCATCCAAGGGCCAGTTCGTGCAGTACGACCCCAAAAGGTGGCTCGACTTCCACGCCAAGGTGTCGAAAGTGGACGACATACTTACCGAGAAAGGAATCCGCCACCGCAAGCTCTCCAAGCCGGAGGTAAGCGAGTACATACACCGTTTCATGGCCTTCAATTTCAGGCACGGGGCTTTCTCCATGACCAACTTCAAGGCTTCCGACGAATATCTCAGGACGGGTGGCCGAATCATACGCTCCTACCCGCTGGTGGATATAGACGAAATCAACCTGCCGTCAGTGGTAAAGCCATATTCCGAAATGAGTGTCAACGGCTATCCGGTGGCGACCGATGTGCTGTCCTTTCTCGCCGAGGTTCCCCATGCCGACTGCGTGGTGTTCAACCAGGTCGTGCAGATACCCGGCCAGCGCAGACTTCTCAGGAAGCTCCAGGGCAAGGCGAAGCGTCACGGCTCGATGCCCGACCCCAGCAACAGGATCGCCAAGGCCGACATAGAGGAGGTGCTGAACATTCTGGCAGTCGAATCCTCCCTGCTGGTAAACACCAGTCTTAACATAATAGTGGGCTGTGCGCCCAACAAGGTGACTCCCGTAACATCGTTCCTTGAAACGAAACTGTACGAGTGCGGCATAATGCCTTCACGCACGGCATACAACCAGCTGGAGCTTTTCATCGACAGCTTCCCCGGCAACTGCTATGCCCTTAATCCCGACTATGACCTTTTCCTCACATTGTCCGACGCAGCCCTGTGCCTTTTCTTCAAGGAACATATCAAAGGTTGCGAGGACACCCCGCTCACCACATATTACACCGACCGACGGGGGCTGCCTGTCTGCATAGACATAACCGGCAAGGAGGGCAAGGCAAAGATGACCGACAACGCAAACTTCTTCTGCATAGGGCCGTCCGGAAGCGGCAAGTCGTTCCACATGGAG
>CAZAZA010000203.1:0-2133 GCA_964489495.1 uncultured Bacteroides sp. | reverse complement strand
CTACAAAATAATAACATAATATGGCAAAAAAGACAGTCGCAGCTAAGAAGAGAAACGTTAAGGTTGATGCCGCAGGGCAGCTTCACGTTCATTCTTCGTTCAACAACATTATCGTTTGTCTGGCAAACAGCGAAGGACAGGTTATTTCCTGGTCGAGCGCCGGCAAGATGGGCTTCCGTGGCTCAAAGAAAAACACTCCGTACGCAGCCCAGATGGCCGCTCAGGATTGCGCCAAGGTTGCCTATGACCTGGGTCTCCGCAAGGTGAAGGCATATGTTAAGGGACCGGGCAACGGTCGCGAGGCCGCTATCCGCTTTGTGCACGCAGCTGGTATCGAGGTGACTGAAATCGTCGATGTGACGCCGCTGCCTCATAATGGTTGTCGTCCTCCGAAGCGTCGTCGTGTATAATCGACGGGCATATTTGAATGTTTCTACTTTTTAGCGACACAACAAATTTCTAACTTGAACTGCGTCCGCCACCCACAACGAAATCCCCACGTGAAATTGACCATATACACAAAGCACCTCTCTATGGTCGCGGCTGCACTAAGGATTGCCATGTAAGGCGGATACGGGTTCGAAAATTCTTTTGATTAAAAATGGCTAGATATACAGGTCCTAAGACAAAGATCGCCCGCAAATTCGGCGAGCCCATCTTCGGCGAAGACAAGGTCCTTGCAAAGAAAAATTACGCTCCGGGTCAACACGGTCAGAACAAGCGCCGCAAGACATCGGAGTACGGCGTTCAGCTTCGTGAAAAGCAGAAGGCCAAATATACCTACGGCGTGCTCGAGAAGCAGTTCCACAACCTCTTCTTGAAGGCTTCGCGCACCAAGGGTATTACCGGTGAGGTGCTTCTCCAACTCCTCGAAGGCCGTCTTGACAATGTCGTTTATCGTCTCGGCATCGCTCCCACCCGTGCGGCTGCCCGTCAGCTCGTCCTTCACCGCCACATCACTGTCAACGGACAGGTTGTCAATGTGGCTTCTTATGCCGTAAAGCCCGGCGATATTGTCGGTGTTCGTGAGAAATCCAAGTCTCTCGAAGTAATTGCCGATGCACTTGCAGGCTTCAACCACTCGAAATATCCCTGGATTGAATGGGACGAGTCGCTCAAGGCCGGCAAATTTCTCCATATCCCTGCTCGTGAGGACATCCCCGAAAACATCAAGGAGCAGTTGATTGTCGAGTTGTATTCTAAATAATAAATGAAAAGTTCCACATGGCTATATTAGCATTTCAGAAACCTGACAAGGTCCTCATGTTGGAGGCCGACAACCGCTTCGGTAAGTTTGAGTTCAAGCCATTGGAGCCCGGTTACGGAATCACGATCGGAAACGCGCTGCGTCGTATACTTCTTTCGTCTCTCGAAGGCTTTGCAATTTCATCGATCAAAATCGACGGCGTGAAGCACGAGTTCGACACCATTCCCGGGGTAAAGGAAGATGTGACAAACATTATCCTCAACCTCAAGAAAGTCGACTTGAAGCAGATTGTCGAAGATAGCGATGCCGAGAAAGTCGCTATCACCGTCAGCGGAAAAGAAGAGTTTCGCGCAAGCGACATCGGTCAGGCGCTTCACAGTTTCGAGGTCCTTAACCCAGATCTTGTCATCTGTCATCTCGACAGTGATGCCTCGTTCACAATCGAACTTACAATCAACAAGGGTCGCGGCTGGGTTCCGGCCGACGAGAACGACGTTGACCGTGATGACATCCACGTTATCGCTATCGACTCGATCTACACCCCGATCAAGAATGTGAAATACACCGTTGAGAACTTCCGCGTCGACCAACATACCGACTACGAGAAACTCATCATCGAAATCACCACCAACGGTTCCATCCTCCCCAAGGACGCCCTCAAGGAGGCTGCAAAAATCCTGATCTACCATCTGATGCTCTTCTCCGACGACAAGATCACCATCGAGACACAGGATGTCGACACCAACGAGGAATTCGATGAAGACGCCCTCCACATGCGCCAGCTGCTCAAAACAAAGCTAGTCGACATGTACCTTTCAGTGCGCGCTCTCAACTGCCTGAAGTCGGCCGAAGTGGAGACACTCGGGGAACTTGTGGTGTTCAACAAAACCGATTTGCTCAAGTTCCGCCACTTCTGCAAAAAGTCA
>CAZAZA010000202.1:0-2144 GCA_964489495.1 uncultured Bacteroides sp. | reverse complement strand
CTTTCCATCTTTGACACTTTTGAGACTTTATACATTGGTGCGCAGCACCTTAGATGCTGCGCGCATGTAGTAATTAAACCCCGTCAGGCGCGGTTTAACCTTTCTTAACCTTGCGATATGCGGCTTTCATCCATTGATGGCTTATTATCTCTGTATTAACCTGTATTCCTGCCAGTTCCTGAAGCTGGTCAGTAAGCTCGGTTCTCCGGAACATCGGTTGCCAGTTCATTTTTGGCAGTGTCCCGAACCTGAAGTCCCGGAGTGCTTCGATTATGGAGTCTATAGTGAGTGGGTTCTTCCGGTACATATCCGCATAGACCTCTGAGACCTGTTTCTGGAGGATCTTGAGGATGACCATCGAGATGAAGCATGTCAGGAAGTGGGATTTTATACGGTCCTCCCGTGACAGATAGACCGGCCTCGCATCCAGATGCGTCTTTGTGGTCCTGAAGAGGTGTTCTATCTCATGGTGGAATGAGCGTGCCTTGAGCACAAGGATCGCCTCGTCGTCAAGCGACGTGCCGTAAGCATAGAAGCCGTCAAGAGCCTCCTCCTGCTCAAGCACTTCGTCCTTTATGACCAGTTCGGTCTTTACGGCGACATCCCCGAGCTCTGTCTTATGAACAGCTTCCACATAGTTCAACGGCGATTGCTGGGAGCGACGCACATTTTCCTGACCTGCGGCCACGATTTTCCTTGCAATGGACAGGCGTTCATTCCTCTTGTGTTTCAGGAAAAGCGCAAAATCATGGCTGTAGGTGACGATGACGCGTTCCTGCCTGACGGACTTTAGGTAACGGGGTATACGTTTGCCCCTGGTGTCAGCCGGAGTCTTGTCGGGATTGCTTTTCTTCGCCTTCACATATGCAGGATTAATCTCCTTGTACTCCTTGTCAACCAGTATTTCTTTATAGAAAGTGGTGTCTGCCAGTAAGATCTTTGCGGCCTCGGCATCTTCCAGCAAGCTATCTAGATCGTAGATGCCGTCATCCGAAAAACGGTCTTCAAGCACGTCTTTTCTCTCTGTGTCGCCGCAGTAGGCGAGCCTCCATCCCTTTCTGCCGATGGCAGCGGCGCGATCTTCCTCTTTCAATGACGGCAGCGACTGCACGCATATGTAGTCCCGGCCCTCTCCCATGTTGTAGCGCCGGTTAGATTCCGATCCCAGACCCGCGTCGGTGGAGACCACGAACTCCGTCAGTCCGAAGATCTGGTGCAGGATCTTCTCCAGAGGCTGCAGTGATGTCTGCTCCGACCCGTTGCCGGGGAAGATGACGAAGGCCAGGGGAATGCCGTCCATGTCCATGAACATGCCCATCTGCACAATGGGGTTTGGTCTGTTCTCCTTTGACTTTCCTCTTTTGCGCAGTCCCTCGATGAACTCGCCCGTCTCCTTGTCAATACGGTCGCTGTCGTTGTCCTCGATCTCGAAGTAATAGTTGGTGCAGTCATAATAGATGACGCGGTCGCGGCGTTCGGTCAGCTTCTTCGAACTTTGGTATATACGGGCCTGAATGTCATTGATGTGTCCTGACAGCAGCGTAAGCGCCCTGTACATCTCTTCCTCGCTGAACCCACTGGGCATCACCATCCCGCGTGAGTCCCGCATGGTCCGGATCTTGGAGCCGGGAAAAAGGATCCTGCCCATCACAAGCGTACGCAGTATCTCCTCCAGATCAAACTTTATGCGACTCTTCTTCTTTATATCAGCACATATCTCAGGCAATCCCAAGCCCGTGTAAACCGGAAGCAGGAGCAGGTCGCCTCCATTGCGCAGGGGGATTTTCCCTGCCTCGATGGTCCTGTTTGGATAAAACGGCAGTTCGACAGGCCTGTTGCCGGCTTTTTCCTCCTCTGTCATGCGTTTAGCCATGTCCAACACCCACTGGCGCGGATCTGCGCATCCATGCTCCTTCTGAATATCAGACAGAAGGCCGAGCTTCTTAACCTGGATGGTAGTCGATTTTCCATTGACCCTTACCGACTTCTGAATATAGGCCCAGGTGCCTTTCTTTGTCTCTGTGAAGTTCGCTTTCATATAATACCTACTAATACCTACAAAGGTATAAAAAATTAATGGACTGTGCAACAGTTCACAAAAAAATTTTTTCAGCAAGTTACGAAGTCAAACTGTCAAACTCCCG
>CAZAZA010000201.1:0-2148 GCA_964489495.1 uncultured Bacteroides sp. | reverse complement strand
GTTCGGCGGATGTTGACTGCGGTACGGTAAACTCCAAGATGTGTTCTATCAGCATCAAAGGCTCCGGCGATGTCTCTATCGACGGAAAGACTGACACGGTCGAATTTTCGATTGCTGGCTCAGGCGATATACAGGCCGGAGGCTTCAAGGCAAAATCGGGCAAAGCCTCCGTAGCCGGCTCCGGTGACATAACCTGCAATGTCGAGCGATTGTCCGATAGAGTCAGAGGTTCTGGCGATATTAACAACAGGTACTGATTATGGCATCGAGACGGACGATAATACAAGATTGGATGGTGGCGCAGAAGTGTCACCATCTTTCTGACATGCAGGTGCAGATGGCGCGTGAACTTGGGTTCAAACCTGATTCACTTCGCAAGATTGACAACCATAAGCAAGAGCCGTGGAAAACGCCACTGCCACAGCACATTGAAAATCTATATGAGAAACGTTTCAAACGTCAAAAGCCTGAGGTTGTAAAATCTCTGAGACAGCAACTCATAGAGGACGAGATAAAGCGCAAGGCTAAGAAGAAAGCCAAAGATGCCCGTCGCGCAGCAAAAGCAGCGGAAGAATCGCAATGCAGTCCCGAAGTGATTGAGGATTCAGAAGATATTGTGCAAATAGGACTTGACAGTTGCGGAGATTGAATTATGCCGATGTGGAATCCGTGGCATGGTTGCCACAAGATAAGTGCGGGATGCAAGCATTGTTACGTTTATCGTGAGGATGCGGCATTTGGCACAGCCACACCGTCAAATGAAGTGCGTAAAACCGCATCTTTCAATCTTCCGATAAAGCGTGATCGAAAGAAGAATTGGAAATTTCCGTCAGGTACGGAGTTTGCGCTGTGCTTCACCTCCGATTTTCTGATTGAAGAAGCCGATGAATGGCGTGATGAAATCTGGGACATTATCCGCCAACGTGCTGATTGCACATTCTTTTTCTTTACAAAACGCATAGAGCGTCTTATGAAATGCCTACCGGAGGACTGGGGCGAAGGTTACGACCATGTCGGTATCGGTTGCACGGTGGAGAATCAAGACCGTGCGGATTATCGTTTGCCGATATTTCTCTCATTGCCAATCAAGCACCGCATGGTTATTGTCGCGCCAATGATAGAGAAGATTGACCTAAGCAAATACCTCAATTCTGAATTGATTGAGGAGGTATCGGTCGGTGGTGAATCCGGCAAATATGCCAGACCTCTGGACTTTAACTGGGTTCTTGATATGCAAAGACAATGCCGTGAGGCGGGAGTGTCATTCAACTTTCATCAGACCGGCTCATATCTGATTAAAGACGGCCGTCAATACCATATTCCGAGGGAACATCAGCATTCCCAAGCCAAAAAAGCCGGATTGGATTTTGATTTCTGATTAATTTTTTGAAAATTCGTAAAGTTGTATCATCTTTTGCGACATGATGGGGATAACTTTGCATCAGAAATCAAAACCAATATACAATGAACATGATTAGTAACAACGAATTCCTTCAGAGCGTGCTCGAAAGCGCGGCTTGGAAGAAGATCTCCGAGAGCGAGACTCTAAGCATGGAGATTCTCGAAAAGTATCAGGACAAACTTGACTGGGATGAAATCAGTGAGAACGGCAACATTCTTTGGACTGTTGATGGAGTTAAAAAATTCAGCCGCCGTATCAACTGGGCTGAGTTCTCATATCGCTGCCCCGACGCTTTTATTTGCGAAGCAACCCTCCGTGAGTTCCGCGACAAGTGGGACTGGAAGAGGATTTCTGACCGTGACGTTGTTTACAACAATTGGGCTCTTCTTGACAAGTTTGCCGATAATATCGACTGGGCTTCCGTAATCACCAATTGGAATATCGAGAAACCCGAAGAGTTCCTGAACAAGTTTCAAAGCCGTATCCCTATGGCAAAACTTCAGGATTCACGCCTTTGGGATGCAATGGTAGAGAAGCGCACAAAACAACTCATGTCGGATGTTATCGGAGCAAAATAAGCAAAACATACTTGGCTACGCAGATAGATTGCGTAGCCAAGTTGTAAATTTGCAGCCGGATTTCAGTGAAATTTTGTCAAGTCTTGAAATTCAATTAACTTTGCACCCGAAAACGAAAAAACACAAAGGCTATACTTAAAGAAATATCATCAACATAGCGCCATCAGA
>CAZAZA010000200.1:0-2214 GCA_964489495.1 uncultured Bacteroides sp. | reverse complement strand
ATCACATTTATTAACCTTGTAATCATTCGGTTAGCTCAAAACTACCGAATCATTGGATGACCTTTGAGGGAGTTATTACGGTGCAACACAAGGGTGAGAGGCGACCGTGCGGCAAGACTGGCTATGGATAAAATGCTCTTGTTCCCACACGGAATATTTTTCCATAGCCACCGCGAGGGCCGGCCTTGTCCGACCCGGAGTGACACCCTAACTTCGCACCCGTAATAACCCCGGTAGGTCAGCCGAAGAAGAAGTCTTATAAATGGCAGTCAGATATTTGTATAAAAGGATATAAGAGGGCGGCAACTATATAAAAGAAAAGCCGCATTAACGGTAATGCGGTCAATTCTTCGATTGATAATCTGCAAATTCAAGACGAGACAAGCTCAAAAAGCGAAGTAAGATGCCTCAAAATAGCGGAACGATTTCTCTATAGAACAACCTGATTATTTGATAAGGCGGTTGATAAGCCTTGTCCTGACAAGGTCATAGGCAGTCTCCGGATGAAAGCCGTCTCCGACACGCAACAGCCCAGCCGTGTCACCTATAAATTCGTCATCCTGCATTTTGTCTTCCATGTTGATGACGAATTCCTTATAAGTGGGAATGTGGTCAACCACAAAATCCATATATTTGAGATAGCACTCAATAACCTTGGCTTCATCGATAGACGCGACGGTAAGAGCCTTGTAAAGGTCAAAAAGGTCGCGCCCCTTGCGCCGTTGATACAAAGCCCGCATTTTTGTTCCGATCAGTTCGTCCAGCTGATATGTGAGGATGTCGCATTTACCCTTGAACCACTTGTTGTCAACCTCGAACGGGACACGAACCATAGGCAGCACGCTGAAATGCTCCATGCAGTTGATTTCAACCTTAAGATGTATCGGCTGTTTCGGTTCCACCTCCGATTCGAGCCGATATATCAAGGTGTTGTTGTGCTTTTTCTGCTTGATTTTCGGCTTCCCGAGAAAGTCAAGCACTTCCCACAGGTGGTCATAGGTCTCTTTGATAGGCCCGGCATGAACCTGTACCAGGTCAATGTCCTCACTGTATCTGGGTTGGGGGGGGACATATACAGCTTATGAAGAGCAGTGCCACCACGAAAAGCAAGATTCTCAGACAGGTAAGGGTCGGAGTATATAGCCACCAATGCCCGGCAAATCAACAGATCCTGCTCAACCTGTTCGACTGCCGGCCACGGGGCCTTTTCCTGCCACTCCTGTATTGCCAACTCCGGTATCATTCGTCTATGTCAATTTCTTGATTGATTATTATTTTCCATTTCTCATTAACCTCGCATCCGGCAATTTCTTTTCCGGCTTTAAATGCAGTTTTTCTAAAGGTGACATTCAATGCCTTCAGCCTGTCACAGAGAATCTCAGCCAGTTCGGACTCTTCAAGAATATCATCCAGAATGTAACCTAAACGCTGATATATCGGTACTCCGTAAATATTGAAATAAGAATCCTCAATATCTGCAAGATCCATACTGTCTGCCAGCTCATTCAACACGGTGCAGACACGGTTAAGGCCTCCGACTTTTGACTGGTTCTCAATCAGGTCAATCGCTGTAAGTTCGGGTGACGACACATTGATGCTGCCAAGTTTGGTCTTGTGTTTGGTGACAAATCGACTGTCTATGCTTTTTCGGTTTATGTACGTAAAATGAATGCCGGCTCTTACCCCGTCTCGGATAGATGCCCCGTCATTCATTATTGTAAAGGTCTGGGGACGCTGATGGGCGGCCCCATAAAAACCTGCGGCATTCAGCAGCCCCACATAGTAGGCTCTGTCAAGGTATGTCATCATCTGGTCTATATAAAATGTCGCAGGAACCAGTCCTGTCAGGGCATATTCCACCGGAATGATAACATAAAAGCCACGTGTGGGAGAAATAATCTTCTGCTGCCGTACAAGTCTGCTGATAGCCGTTGATATATAGATCTCGTCACGGGATGGAAAATCATTCTCGACATCCCGGTAAGAAAAGGTATAGAATCCCCGATATAACCGGTGTTCTATCCAACGTGCTATAGTTTCTTTTTCTCTCGCCTGCATTTCGATTGCAAAGTTAGTCATTTTTTGACTAACTTTGCAATCGCATTGCAGAATTTTTTATTCGGATTTAATAATAGCACGTATAATGGGATAAAAGAGGCAACAATACTTTGAAAGTGCTTTTCTTCATCTTTACGTCGGAATTAGTGTCATCAT
>CAZAZA010000199.1:0-2257 GCA_964489495.1 uncultured Bacteroides sp. | reverse complement strand
AATTCAATTTCCTATGACTGAACGGGATACCGAAACCGTATTCTACTATTTCAACAACGAATGGATTCGGGGAGCACACCTTGATAACGTGCCGGCCGACTCCATTCATAAAATGGAGGTAAAAAACGACGAATATGGAAATCGCGCACTCTTTCTGACAGTATCGCCCGAAACTCTTGCACAAATAAAAGCGGAAGCGCGAAAAATCTGGGTTTGTGATGACCCTCGCTGCGAGTTTCCCGGAGGCAACGGAAAACTCAAAGAATGGATTGATGAAAATATCCGTATTCCCGAAGGGTTCAAGGGTAGCGAAAGAATATTTGTCAAATTTACCGTTCATCCTGACGGCTCAATCAGCGACCCGACGATTTTTAGGCGCCCAAGTAAAAACGAAGCTGTAAACCAAGAAGCAATAAGGCTTGTAAATGCGCTACCCAATTTCCGTGTTAAATACTATACTCCCCACAAGAAAAACATCCTCTTTACTCTTCTAATAACATTCAAAGAGCCGGGCGCGATATTTATAAGAGGCGATGAGAGTAAAGGCAATACGCAAAAACAAGATTCGACATCGCAAGATAAAATTGTTGAGTCGGAAATATTTTACGACCCCGAACAGCAGCCATACTATTTGCATGGAGACACTAAGGGCTTATTGAAAGACCTATATACTATTATTTCAGAGACCGCCCTAGTAACACAGGAATGTGTCAAAGGCAGGGCTGTTGTCAGATTTGATATTTCAAAAGACGGCCAAATAGATACCAACTAAATAAAGATAGTTATAAACAGGTCAGTGCCTGACGATTATTTAAAGGCGACCATTGAAGCAATAAAAAAATTAGGTAAATTTGAGACAGGCAAAATGAATGGAATCCCTAAAAAGTAGCATGGAATCTTCCAATCGTCCATCCGGTCCCTCCTGAGTACATAAAGACTCTTGAGTAAATAACCTGGTCATACAATATACGCCACCGAGAGAAATAATACTCCCGGTGGCGATTGTTTTAGTGACCTAACGACGGCCCTTTCCTCGGTTCTTTGAGTCCGATGCCGAGTCGGGCAAGAAACTCTTTGGCTTTGTTGCGGAACCATTGGAACACGCTCACACCATCTATCTTCAGCATGAAACGGTGCTTTTCCTTGGGGTCGCGTTCAAGCTTAGCCTCGGAATGCTCGGTTGAATAACTTTGGCTATGCTCCGGCGAATATAGCTTTCCTCTGAAATCCACGGGCTGTTGCGCGACTATTTGTTGGGTGAAACTGTCGGGGAATCCGATATGCTTGCAGTATCTCGCCCAGATAAGAAGGTCGGGTACATCCGGAAAATATTTCTCGATGTCAGCCTTGTATTCAGCATAGTCTGAATTATAAGAGACAGACATCTTTGATGCCTCAAGAGTTGATATTTCTCTTGAAAGTTTTTCTTTGGATGATTCAAGGCTCTTATATTCTTCTACAATTTCGGATACGGACTCTTTTAGCACAGCATTATACTCAACCGGCAGTCTTTTGTCCTTGGCAAGTTGAGCGTTTTCCTTGGTCATACGCTCATTGGTCGCGTTGGTCACAGTGATTGTCTTTTCAATCCAACGGTTGCCGCGTTCAAGCTCTTTCTTCCGTTTCTCCAAAGATTTGGTTTCGGTGTCGAGCTGCCTTTTCTCGGAGAAAAGGGTGGCTACGTCCTGTTCAAGGTCTTTCTTCTTGATCCGGCGCTGACGGTAGTATTCGTGCTGGTCAACGTGCCGTGCCTCTGAGGCCCGGATGCCACCCTCCAGTCCGAAACGTGCCATTGCCTCGGGGTATGTATCCTGAAAGCGTGTCAGGTTCTCCCGGGTCATGATGTCGTCGGCGCTCAGTCGAGGCCCGTTTTTAGGCTTGGTGCGGTAGCGTTTCGTGGCCGTCGTGAATGAGGCTGACCCCTAATTCTGGGTCAGCGGATTTTCCCGGTGGGCGGGGAAGATGGGGTCAGCGGATTTTCCCGGTGGGCGGGGAAGATGTCAAGAGTATAGTGTTGCCAGTCTGAACATGAAGAATTTGATGTCACCTACTCCGCGGAACTGAGTTCTGAAAGCTTTGATTTTGGCATTGAAGGATTCCGCCGATGCATTGGTGAGTCTGCGTTCGAAATAGTTTATTATTGTAGTGTTGTGATTCTCGAAAGTCTCCAGTACCTTGTTAAACTCATTATTCCCGAAAGCCTCCACTTCATTGTACCATCTGGCGAGATTCAGTCTGGCGACTCCGGCTGAAGTTT
>CAZAZA010000198.1:0-2278 GCA_964489495.1 uncultured Bacteroides sp. | reverse complement strand
CGGGCGCTGCTCCGAGCACACCCGCTATCATATCCAGCACCGCGACCGCAACGGCAACTGGACAGGAGCTAAAGCAGGACACCGCCACATAACACGCAAAATAACCTATCATGGAAACCCCTGAAATCAACATAAGCCTCCTGTCGGTCAACGAAAACAGGCAGCACACCGCCATCAGCCGCTGGGAAATCTACCGCCATCCCGTGAAAGAGCCGGTCGACATCGACATTTCCGTGAAGTTCCTGCCCCTGAGCGACACAAGCATCGTCCTGCGCCTCGGCATACTCTACACCTCCACACGGGCGCTCGTCCGCCGTCCGCTTATCCATTACACGGTCGACGCCACGTTTGAGGTCAGCAATCTCGAACACCTCATGGAGGTCGACGAAAGCGGCATACTGCTGCCGCGCCAACTGAGCGTCACCATGCTGTCGATTACCATCGGGGCGGCCCGCGGAATGCTCGCCCTGCGCACCCGTGGCACTTTTCTGGAGTCCCACCCGCTGCCGCTCTACGACCTCCGCAGACTCGTGCGTCGTGTCAGGACCTGCGACACCGAAGCTATCTGACGCTCGGATTTGCCGTTCAGCCCCGTATTGACTAACTTTGCCGTCATGAAAACTATTTACGGACTTGTAGGACGTCATCTCGGGCATTCCTGGTCGCGGAACTATTTCACCGACCGCTTTGCCCGCGAAGGGGTCGATGCGGCCTACCTCAACTTCGAGATGGAAGACCCGGTGGCCGAACTGCCACAGCTCATAGCCGATACGCCAGCTCTCAGCGGACTGAATGTGACCGTCCCATATAAGCAGACAGTGATGCCGCTGCTCGACGAGATAAGCCCCGAGGCGGAAGCCATCGGGGCTGTAAACGTGATAGCCATCGAACGCTCGGACTCGGGCCTGCGCCTCACCGGCCATAACACCGACTGCCTCGGGTTCAGAGAGTCGCTGCGCCCGTTGCTTGGCGACGCGACCCGACACACCCGCGCCCTTGTCCTCGGCACCGGCGGCGCTTCGCTGGCCGTGTGCCACGCGCTTCGCCAGCTCGGCATCGAGCCGCAGCGCGTCTCACGCCACAGCGGGACCGACACCCTGACCTACGACGAACTGACACCCGGAATCGTTGCCTCGCACACCGTTATAGTCAACACCACACCCTGCGGCATGTGGCCCGACACCGGGTCGCAACCGCCCTTCCCCACTCAATTGGTCGGTTCCGGGCACATCTGCTACGACCTCGTCTACAACCCCTCCCCCACAGCGTGGCTCAAAGCCTGCGCCTCCCGGGAAGCCGTCACCACCGACGGCCTCGCCATGCTCCGCCTCCAGGCCGACGCCTCCCTGCGCCTCTGGCGACGCAGCAATGCATGATACCTAATTCAATACCGCCCTCTTACCTTCCATCCTGCAGTGCTTTAACCTCTGCTTCCGACAGTTTTGTAAGTCTTACAATAGTAGACACGGGCATACCTTCAGCAAGCATCTCACGGGCTATTTCCATAGCTTTTTTTGTGGCTGCGTAGGCGAGCTGGTTGGTGATGTCGCGGTAGGCTTTGAGGTCGGCGTTATAGGCGCGGCGCTCCTCGGTGTTCAGGCTGGCGTATGAGGTGACAGCCTCGAGCCGCTTGAACAACTCTCTCTGCTGGGTAAAAGGCATCGTATCCATATCGTTCATGTTAATCAGTAGGTACATCCATTTGTCAAGACACAAGATAGACAGGCATATATCCGAACTGCCATTCTTTGCCGGTTACACCCTGGTCGACCACAGCCTTTGACGAGTAGAAAATCGCACGCTCTATGAAAATCACCCCGCGCATCTCCCTCGACATGCGGCTCTTCTCCTTGTCAAGGTAGTCGAGCGCGACAATCGGTTCGAATCCGGGCTCGTCGGCAAGCAGCTGGTTGAGGAAGTCAATCAGGAACGGTTTCGATTCTTCGCGACCAAACACATACTTGAAGCCGAAATCTGTTAGCGGGTTGATATACTTTGCCATAATGAGCCGAGCTTAGATTAGATTTGTTGCAAAGATAGCTAATATCCGAGAAATAAAAAATATTGTAAGTCTAAATTGGAAATTGAACTGTAACTTTTGTTTCGTCGATAGGTGTTTATTGCGCCATTGAGTAAACCCTATATAATAATGCGTAATAATGGGGTTGCGGCATGCCGCAATGCGGTTCAAATAAAAACATGCGGATTGTGGGGGCGCGGCACGCCGCAATGCGGTTCAAATAAAAGGGGTGGTGACTCATACGGCAAGGGCGAAATT
>CAZAZA010000197.1:0-2345 GCA_964489495.1 uncultured Bacteroides sp. | reverse complement strand
AGGTTGGCTCAATTAGCGGCTTAGCCGAGACTGGTCATCCTCAAATTTTACCGAACCATTGCCTATAGAATCAAAGAAAAAACTCTCTTATGTCCGCTATAAAATAACAAGATTCCCCGAAGTGCAAGACTATCTTAAAGAGCCGTGAGATAGAGTAAATAAAGAGTAAATAAAATCCATGTGAAATTATGGGATAACACAAAAAAACATTAATTTTGTGGCAAAATACAATTATGGGAGCAAGCAGTTCTTACAAGACGATGTACGATATTGTGGAGAAGGCAAAGGAGGGGACAATATTCATCCCTGATGACTTCACAACCTGTGGTACTCCCGATGCAGTACGGTCGGGATTAAGCCGTTTGTGCCGCAATGGGAATTTGTGTCGCTTTGCAAAAGGCATTTACTATATACCTGCATATGACAAGTGGGATGGTACGCTACGAGAGCCATCCTTAGATGCCATTGCCTTAAAAATAGCGCAACGGGACAATGCGCGTATCATTCCCACAGGAGCTTATGCGCTTAACAAATTAGGGCTATCCACACAGGTTCCAACTAATATCATTTATATAACAGATGGTTCTGCCCGCCAGATGAGGTTTGGAAAGGGAAAGAGTATCACATTCCGGCATAGTAATGACTTGGGGAATTTCGCTTATCAATCCCAACTGATGCAGTTGGCTGTTCTCGCCATGCGTGAGATTGGCGGGAAAACCATAACAGAAAACCAAAAGGAAATAATAAAAAAAATGATAACAGAACATGTTTCGGAACAGGATTTCAATCACGATATAGTACTTGCCCCGACTTGGATAAAAACAATATTACAGCGATGAAATTCATTGATTTGTCAACGGAAGACCGTGTGGATATACTTGACCGTGTTTCCACGGAGTTGAATATAAGACAACGTGAGGTCATAGAAAAGGATTGGTGGGTGACGGCAGTCTTACGTGCCATGTTCAGTTTGCCGTATGCCAATCATTTATCTTTTAAAGGAGGAACATCGCTTAGTAAATGCTGGAGCCTGATAGACCGCTTTTCCGAAGATATAGACATTGCCATTGACAGAGAATATCTTGGATTCAGCGGAATATTATCCAAAACGCAAATCAGTGACAAGTTGCGCCGTGCAGCCTGTGCCTTTGTCCGTGAAACCATGCAACACGATTTGGCAGAGCAGTTATACCAAAACGGCATCTCAAAAGAAAAGTTTAAGGTGAATGTGGATATAACTCCTGTCACCACCACCGACCCGGAAATCATAAACATCAATTATGATTCAGTATTGTCTTTCTCCATTGATGGTATGGACGGCAATCAATATATTCTGCCAAAGGTAAAAGTAGAGGTCAGCGGCAGGTCAATGAGTGAGCCTGTAAGTGAGATTGCGCTTGATTCAATGATAGACCAGATATATCCGAAAGCACCTTTTGCTGAACAGAAGTTCATGGTACGTGCCGTGCTTCCCGAACGCACTTTTCTTGAAAAGGTATTTCTGCTTCATGAAGAATTTGCCAAACCAAAGGATTTAATCAGAGTGAAGCGAATGTCGCGGCATATGTATGACATCGGGCAGATGTTGAAAACTCCAATAGCAGAACGAGCCATCAACAATGCAGATCTTTACAGTCAGGTGGTAGAACATCGTCGCACATTCATCGGTTTGCGTGGTTTCGACTATGAAACACTTTATCCTGCAACGCTCAATATAGTTCCACCTGCTTCTATTATTGAACAGTGGAAAGCCGACTATGAAAATATGCAACTGCACATGATTTATGGTGAGTCAGTATCATTTGAAGAGCTGATCAAAGAATTAGAGAAATTAAACAGCATAATTAATCAAATAAAATAGATATGGACAATTCAATTCAACAATATGCCATTGGCGAACTTCTGGATGGCAGATATTTTTATATTCCAGCATATCAGCGTGGGTATCGATGGACTGAAAAGCAAGTTGATGATTTGTTGAGAGATTTATTGTGCTTTGCAAATGATAGCAAAATAGATGAAGAATTTTATTGTCTTCAGCCTATTATCGCGCGTCCAATTACAGATGAGAATAAAATTAAGGAATTATTCAAATCAGATTCTGTCGAAGAACAAATAAACAAGGGTGTTTGGGAAATCATTGATGGTCAACAGCGACTTACGTCAATCTTTTTATTATATAAGTACTTGGTATCTAAAAAAGGCTGGGATGCAGAAACGTTAAAAGAAGAAGAGGACGGTAGAGAGTTGTATCACATACTTTACGCAACAAGAGAAGATTCTGCTTCATTCTTGGAAGGGCTGGATTTGTCTATACTCTCAACAAATAAGGAGCATAAGAAGAA
>CAZAZA010000196.1:0-2355 GCA_964489495.1 uncultured Bacteroides sp. | reverse complement strand
TTATATAATTTTGCATCATTGAAAATCCAAACTATTTTTCACTATGAGAAAAAATATTGTAGCAGGCAACTGGAAAATGAATACCACCCTTCAGGAGGGTGTAGCACTCGCAAAAGATGTCAACGAAGCTCTCAAGGGAATTGATCCTAAATGCGATGTTGTCATAGCTGTACCTTTCACACATCTTGCCTCAGTAGCAGCTGTAATCGACCAAAACAAACTTGGTCTTGGAGCTGAAAACTGCGCCGACCACCTCAAAGGAGCTTACACAGGTGAAGTTTCCGCACCTATGGTAGCCTCAACTGGCGCCACATATGTGATTCTCGGTCACAGCGAGCGCAGACAATATTACGGCGAGACCTCTGAAATTCTCAAAGAGAAGGTCAATCTTGCACTTGCCAACAACCTTACGCCCATTTTCTGCATAGGAGAAGTCCTTGAAGAGCGCGAAAATGGAACATATCTTGATGTCGTAAAAAAACAGATTGAAGACGCCCTGTTCGGCCTGAGCGCTGATGATTTCAGCAAACTCATCCTTGCTTATGAACCCGTTTGGGCAATCGGGACAGGCAAAACAGCTACTGACGATCAGGCAGAAGAAATGCATGCCCACATCCGCAACGTCATTGCAGAAAAATATGGCAAAGAAATTGCAGAAAACACATCAATCCTTTATGGTGGCAGCTGCAAACCGTCTAACGCCAAGGCTCTTTTTGCTAAACCTAATGTTGACGGCGGCCTTATAGGCGGAGCTTCACTTAAGGCTGAAGATTTCATGGGAATCGTAACAGCTTTTTAAGCTTTGAGGCAAGGCAAATAACTGCCTAAGTTATTTTTTTCAACGTATTTAAAACAGGCTACAAAAATTATTTGTATTTTTGTAGCCTGTTTTAAATACGTTGTATGAAAACTCTAAGATCATTTGTCTTTGCCTGTTCGCTGGTCATTTTAGCCGGCATGACTTCCCATGCTCAGTCTCCAATGTCTATAATTGACCATATAATGGCCGGACGAGTAAACTCTGTCACTCAATCAAATTCTATAACACAGCTGTTAAAACCTGCACAGCAACAGCCGGATGAAGCGGATATCGATGAATCTGAAACGGAGGACAGACAGACTCCGACATCTACCGTAAAGGCAATAGGATATCGGGTACAAGTGTTTTCAGACAACAATCCAAGAACAGCTAAGAACGAAGCACGCAGAAAGCAGCGCTCAATTGCAGGACGTTTTCCTCACTACCGCACATATGTAACCTATACATCTCCTTACTGGAGGCTTAAAGTAGGCGACTTCCGCTCTCAAAGCGAAGCTCAGGCTGCTGCAAACGAACTTCGTCAAGAATTTCCTGCCTATAGTAAGGAGATCCGAGTAGTTCGTGACCGCGTAAATCTCACCGAATAATCATACATGATATATCCAAATAATTTCGAACTCAAAATTGGGTTCGATGTAGTACGTGCAGACATCTCTCGACATGCCTTTTCCCCTATGGGTGTCGAACTTGTAAAAGGAATGTCATTTTCTTCAGACTTCGACATTGTTGAATCGCGATTGGCAGCAGTAAACGAAATGCTCTCCATCGTTTCATTAGGTGACGAACTGCCGCTCGGTAATATAAGGGATGTGCGCGACGTTGTGTCAAAACTCCATATTCCTGGAACATACCCTACAATCCAACAAGTCATAGACTTGAGGAAAATGTTGCAATCGTTTAGCGATATACGTGCATTTTTCGAAAAATTATCAGCAGATGACGAAAAATCACATTCAGAACTTCTGAAACTTGTAGAGCCAATGGCTACATTCCCGGTTCTGATAACCGCTATTGACCGAATCATTGACCATTTCGGCAATGTAAGAGACAATGCTTCACCGATGCTTTCTGAAATCAGAGTACGCATGCGCGGAATGGACAATACCATAAACTCTGCTATGCGACGCGTGATGTCCAAAGCATCCGCTGAAGGCTGGATTGATAAGGACGTAGCCCCCTCGATACGCGACGGAAGGCTTGTAATACCGGTTTCACCAATGCACAAGCGAAAGATTCAAGGCATTGTTCATGATGAATCAGCTACCGGTAAAACTGTATATATCGAACCTGCTGAAGTCGTTGAAGCCAACAACATTCTTCGAGCCCTACAAATTGACGAGAAACGCGAGATAATACGCATTCTCTCATCCCTCGCCGACCAGATAAGGCCTCACACAGATGAGATTCTCAGTGCAAGTGATATTTCCGGCCACATTGATTTCATTCACGCAAAAGCATTATATGCAAAAGAAGTCGGAGCGCTAATGCCCTGTTTGAGTGACGCTCCGGAGATGGAGTGGTATCATGCGTTACAT
>CAZAZA010000195.1:0-2361 GCA_964489495.1 uncultured Bacteroides sp. | reverse complement strand
TATCGCCGTCGTGCAAATTCAATCACTCCCAAACCTCTTTGGAAGCGAATTTGGGCACACTATCCTCTGTTTAGAATCGCGGAAAAAATGAATCCAATTACCGCCACATTTTGGACTTTGATGAATGTAGGTGGAAACGCATATAAGAAACTTTTTTATGTGAAAAAGATAAACCAATAGAAAGTATGAACGTAAAACGTAATATTCCGTTTTCGCCGCCCGATATGTCGGAGGCGGAAGTGGCTGAGGTCGCACAGGCCTTGATGTCGGGCTGGATTACGACCGGCCCGCGTACCAAAGAGTTTGAACAATTGATTTCGATGTGCTGCCAGACTGCCCGTAAGGACAAGGACGGCAAAGACCTTCATACAACCGTCTGCCTAAACTCGGCTACGGCTTGCATGGAGATGGCTCTGCGCGTACTCGGTATCGGCGAGGGAGACGAGGTGATTGTGCCGGCTTACACTTATACGGCGACGGCAAGCTCTGTGTGCCATGTGGGTGCAAAGCCTGTACTGGTTGACTGTGCTCCCGGGTCGTTCGAGATGGATTACGACAAGGTCGCCGAAGCTATTAATGAGCGCACCAAGGCTGTTATGCCGGTAGACTTAGGCGGTATAGTGGCCGATTATGACAAGGTATTTGCAGCTGTAGAGGCCAAGAAACATCTGTTCAATCCGTCGAACGATATTCAGAAAGCATTAGGCAGATGCGCAGTGATTGCCGATGCGGCCCATGCTTTCGGTGCTATGTGGCACGGAAAGATGTGCGGCGAAATTGCGGACTTCACTTCGTTCTCGTTCCACGCAGTGAAAAATCTTACAACTGCCGAAGGCGGTGCGCTGACTTGGCGCGAGATTCCGGGAGTTAGCGACGAGGATTTGTACAAGAATTTCCAATTGCTAAGCCTTCACGGCCAGAACAAGGACGCACTTGCCAAAACGAAGCTCGGAGCATGGGAATATGATATTATCGGCACTTGGTATAAGTGCAATATGACCGACGTTGTGGCCGCAATCGGACTGGCTCAGCTGAAACGTTATCCCGAAATGCTGCGCCGTCGCCGCCAGATGATCGAGGCTTATAACGAGGCTTTACGCACACTTCCCGTGACAGTTCTCAACCATTACGACAATTACCATTCGTCAAGCGGCCATCTCTATCTCGTAAGACTGGACGGCAAGAACCGCGAGGATGCCAACCACGTGATTGAAGCAATGGCAGAACGAGGAATTGCATGCAATGTGCACTACAAGCCGCTGCCAATGATGACTGCTTATAAGGCTATGGGATATGACATAAAAGATTACCCTAACGCCTACGCGCAATTTGTCAATGAGATAACCCTGCCGCTCAACACTCGTATGAGCGACGAGGATGTGGCTTATGTGATTGGCAATTTCACCGAGATAGTCAAATCACTGTGAAACGTACTTTCGACATAGTCATGAGTGGACTGGGGCTCGTGTGCCTCAGCCCGCTGTTTCTCGTTTTAGCCGTATGGATAAAATGTGACTCCAAAGGTCCGGTGTTTTACCGTCAGGTCAGGGTAGGTCGTAACAACAAGGATTTCAGGTTGTTTAAGTTCAGATCGATGCGCCCCGACAGCGACAAGTTGGGACTAATCACAGTGGGCGGTCACGACCCGAGGGTGACGCGATCGGGATATTATATCCGAAAGTACAAGCTGGACGAATTTCCTCAACTGATAAATGTATTCAAGGGTGACATGAGCCTTGTCGGCCCAAGGCCGGAGGTGAGAAAGTATGTCAACATGTACACTCCCGAACAGATGCATGTGCTCGACGTACGGCCGGGCATCACGTCGCTTGCCTCTATCCGATACCGTAACGAGAACGACATACTTGCCGAAGCCGAAGATCCGGACCGATGCTATATCGAAAAGATTATGCCTGAAAAGATTGCCATCGACATGGAATATGTCGACAAAGCCAGCCTCTGGACCGACATCAAACTCATTTTCTCCACCTTCCGCGAAATAATCGCCAAGTAAGTTATGGAATTGCGGCATCTTGCCGCACCCCACGGCTACACCCGATGAATCATCATGTTTGTGAGGTCGTCGGCGTGCCGTCGCTGAATTGAACTAGGGACTCCTGATATTGCAGAATAGCTCCTACACGCTTTCCAGTAGTGCAGTTAGAAACAGCCTCCCTCCTGTTTCTCCCGTTCTCCTGTCTTTTTTTGACAGCAGGACAGTTGAGCCAGCAGCCCTCCTGTTTCTCCCGTTCTCCTGTCTTTTTTGACAGCAGTACAGTTGGGACAGCAGTTCTCCCGTCTAAAACTTCTTTTTATTATGAACAATACATCTTTCCTGAAACAAAGGATGGACAGCTACCT
>CAZAZA010000194.1:0-2366 GCA_964489495.1 uncultured Bacteroides sp. | reverse complement strand
TTAGTTTCGGTACGTCCCATATGTATCTCATAACCCTTGCATTCCCTATTATCTCCAAGAATTCTAAAACCAATTTGTCGAGTTGTCTTCTCCGTACTTATTACCGTTTTAATTGGTAACAGCCCCAATCCGGGCAATGCTCTTAAATCGCCTTCCATACTATCAGGATCATCTACCAATTCGCCCATCATCTGATACCCTCCACAAATACCAATCACAGTTTTGCCTTTATCACGTGCCTCCAGAATGGCTTTGGCAAGACCATTCTTTCTAAGTTCAAGAAGGTCTGAAAGTGTATTTTTACTGCCGGGAAGGATTATGATATCAGCTGCTGAAATATCAGCAGGATTAGATGCATAATATAGGTTGACTTGCGGATGACGTTCAAGGATATTGAAATCAGTAAAATTGGATATATGCTTAAGCAGGACCACGGCAATATTTACTTTGTCGCATACCACACTCTTTCTTTTCCCGGCAAGAGCTACAGAATCCTCCTCATCTATATGTATGTGTGTTGCCATAGGTACCACACCGAGAACCGGTACACCGCATAATTCCTCTAAGAGATTTTTCCCTTCATCAAACAGCCGCAAATCACCACGAAACTTATTTATAATTATCCCCTTAATCAACTTACGATGTTCCGGTTTCTGAAGCATAATTGAACCATAGACACTTGCAAAAACGCCTCCACGGTCAATATCAGCCACCAATATCACGTTTGCATCAGCATATGCCGCCATCGACATATTCACAATGTCTCCTTCCCGAAGATTGAGTTCGGAAATACTTCCAGCACCTTCAATAACAATTGGATTATACAGCTCTTTCAGCCGGTCGAAAGATTTATGGGCAATCCTGCGCAATTCCTCTTTACCTTCTTTACGAAAATACTGATAAGCGTCAGCATTACCGTAAGGCTTTCCGTTCAGAACTACCTGCGACGTGTGTTCGCCTGACGGTTTAAGTAGTATTGGATTCATATCGGTTGAACAATCAATCCCGGCAGCTTCTGCCTGGACCGCCTGTGCTCGTCCTATTTCATAACCATCAGGTGTGGCATACGAATTAAGCGCCATATTCTGAGCCTTGAACGGAGCAGGATGATAACCATCCTGCAAGAAGATTCGGCAAAGTCCGGTTGCGATCAGACTTTTGCCCACATCGCTTCCCGTTCCTGCAAGCATTATTGTAGCTAAGTTTTTCATTTCATTTTACGTTTATATCCAAACTCACGCCAAATCTCTTCCCCACATTCCGATTGCTGAAGCTCATAGCGTGCCATAATAAAAAATAAATCTGAAAGGCGGTTCAAGTATTTTAAAATTTCCAATGGCACAGCATCTTGCTCTTGAAGTCGCCAAAGCCATCTTTCGGCCTTTCTTGCCAGCACCCTGGCCTGATGTAAGGCAGTTGACACAGGTGTACCACCGGGCAGGATAAAACTATCAGCGGGTGAACATTTGGAATTGATCTGGTCAATGCTATTCTCCAAAAGCTCAACCAAATCATCAGGAAGAGTGTTTGGATTCGTTTCTCTCATATCGCTGCGTGTGGCCACAAGACTCATTGATGTCATGAGATTCAGTTGGATTTCGCGAAGGAGTGTCTTCCACTCATGATCTGACGGCAGAGCGGTGCGGATTGAACCGACAGCCACATTCAATTCATCAATACATCCGTTTGCTTCTATTCTTATGTCTGTTTTAGGCACTCTCAATCCTCCATGAATAGCCGTTGTACCGGAGTCTCCGGTTCTTGTATATATTTTTCTCATTTATCCCAAAGTTTAAAAATGTCAGTTTCCGCCCAATACAAATGGGTGTAACCGGCAAAAACATTCTTATATCTATAGACCGGAGTAGCCACCTCTTCACCTCGTATATTATATTGTCGAGCCACAGACCTGAGACCCGAAGAATCAATAATATCCGAGTAATGGAACTCGTGTCCCGGAATTACAAAATTATCAAATTTCACCTTGCGGTACCCGAGTTTTAATCGGGCATTTTTCATTGAAGTCTTTAATGGAAAGACAGCACACATTTTCTTGCCATCTATATCTTCTGTAAGATAAATCATGCCACCACATTCCGCAAGAATCTTTCCTCCATTGTCTGCAAATGTTTTTATGGCAGTTCTCATTGCAACATTTCCTTCCAATATTTCAGCATATAGTTCAGGATATCCTCCCGGCAAATATACTAAATCTGCACACGGAAGAACACTGTCATGCAAGGGAGAGAAGAAAACGATATCGGCTCTCAGATGTTCAAGATTTGCCGGATATATGAAATTGAATGCTTCATCGTGTGCAATGGCTATAGTCAGATCCCTTTTATTTGGGATGGGAGTCTTTACAT
>CAZAZA010000193.1:0-2552 GCA_964489495.1 uncultured Bacteroides sp. | reverse complement strand
TGTGCCTGGCAATCAATGCTTAGACTTGGCGCAAGAAAAAATGTCATGTGCTATGAGCTGCCATGAATTGATTGTAGGCAACAAGAGCCTTGTTCGCTCTTACAGGATTGGATTCATCATGACCCGAAATATTGAGGAGGAATCCGGATACAAACAGCCCATACTTGTCATTGAGCTCTTCAAGGTTGCTGGCGCACTCATTCTTCTGCATGGGTGTTGTTGCATCTTCATACTTGGTAAGCTCACGACGCATAGCATCTTTGTGTTCGCTACTCATGAACTTGCCGAAGTGGTCAAGAAGAATCTTGGCGATGATAACATTAACATCAGTTCCTTCCTCCTTTGTAGTGGCTGCTGTTGTCGCGCTTTGTACGGAGGTTTCGATATTCTGCCACTCCTTGCTTTCTGATGAAGGTGAACCGACTTGAATACCTTCAATGACCTTCTGAAGTTTGTCTATAAAGCCATTCTTCTGAGAGTCGCTGATGTTCGGGTCTCCCATTACGCGGTCGAAAGAATTTTGGATTGCCTCGAAGCAATGAGAGTCCAGTGAGCCTTGACTGTAGTTGATGTTATGGATTTTACCGGTAGATGCCACGCGAACTTTAACACTCATTGTCTCGTCTTCAGTCAGACGGAAAGTGAATTGAAGTTCGCTGTGAACCGGGAGATTTTCCGCAATTGTGAAGAAGCCGGTACCAATCTTTTCTTTGCCTCCATTTTCAGCATCACTGTAAAGATTTACAGCAATGATTTTCTGGTTGTCAACGAGAGTATAGAATTTGCCGTTGACCTCATTCGGAAGGACCTGATTCTCGTCGATGATCATAGAATACTGAACGTTGTCTGCGTCATCGCGGGTCTCAATGAAGTATTTATGCTTAGTCGTAAACACCACACCGGTCTTTCCGGGTTCTTCTTGAGATTGAACGGCAGAGCTTTCCATTGATTTGTGGCAATAAGGACATTCATCACTTCCAACCGGAATTGACTTGCCGCAATGGGGGCACTCAAATTCCGTACCCATTGAGTGTGAGAGTATGGCTGCTCCCTCAGCAATAGCAAGCATCGGCTTTTCAGAAGAAAGAATCTTCTCCTTACCATACTTCTCACTGAGCATATTGCGAACAAGGGGTATGCAGGAAGAACCACCAACTAACAGAATGTTGTCGATACTGTCAATGGGGTAAGCTGTTTTCTCAAGAAGTTCGTCAATCAGGTCGATGGTACGCTGTACCAAAGGACGAATCATTGACTCGAAGGTTTCACGGGTAAGTGTCACCTCTATGTCGATAGGATCCCCATCTTCAGTTTCGAGGTAATCAAATACAGAGATTGTAGCAGAGTCTGTTTGACTAAGCGCTTTCTTGGCACTTTCTACCTCAGACTTAAATTCGCCTTGGAATGCAAATTTTTTCTTTGCATCAAGAGACTCGATGAGTTCATGTATATCTACGTTGTTCGCTTTTCCAGCCTCCGTAAGAACATACTCGGAAACGAGACGGTCAATATCATCACCGCCAAGCCATCTGTCACCACCGGTGCCAGATTCGATGAAGCTACCTCCGGAAGCTACGAGAACTGAAAGGTCAAATGTACCTCCACCAAAGTCATACACAAGGAATATCTTATCCTCGTCAGCCGACATTTTGTCTGCACCATACGATATGGCGGCAGCAGTAGGCTCTGCTAACAGACGTTGAACTTTTAGTCCGGCAAGTTCGGCAGCCTTACGGGTTGCAGCCTTTTGTTTTTCGTTGAAGTACGCTGGAACAGTGATAACAGCATGAGTAACCTCATCACCGAGTTTTACCGAAGCATCTTCCTTGAGCTGACGAAGAGTCTGGGCACTTATCTGTTCAGGTGAGAATTCCTGACCATTCATAATGATTGCAACAGAATCTTCTGTACCTCCTGATTTTTTTGAGATGCCATAAGGATACATATCCTTATCATTCTTCATTTTCTGCACCTGAGGGTCTGTAATAGACGCTCCCATAAGACGTTTCGCAGATACAACGATGTTCGGGGCATAGCGTTTCCAGTTTTTATAGGGAGCGTTACCCACCACAAAACTTCCGCTCTTGTCCATAGCAACGCATGAACGGCAGAGGTCTTCGTTGTTGGGACCGGTGGCAACTACTCTTACAGAGGCATCCTTAAATGCAACTACTGAGTTTGTTGTGCCAAGGTCAATTCCAATTGTTTTTGACATAGGGTATCGGATTTTGATGATTTAAAGACCTCCGAATCCCAATAAGGTCGCATAAACAAAAAAAGCGCAGGATCCGTACTGTTACTCGTCCCGCTGCTAAAGGCCTTCGCATTGCCCGAAATAGTGGAACGAGCAACGCAGAGCCTACGCCGTATGATATATTATACGCCAAAAGGGACACATCAATATGACATAATCCTCTTGAGGGTACGAAATCATACCCGAAGACATCTACCGTTGCTTCATTCTCGACTATTTCCAAAGAGGTTGCGAAGTTCTTAGCAGCCAAGAATCAAGCGCAGTAAACGCTTTCATTATGTAATGACCTCCCTCGCTC
>CAZAZA010000192.1:0-2589 GCA_964489495.1 uncultured Bacteroides sp. | reverse complement strand
GATAGCGAGCATACTCCTATTCGACAACTGGAGATACCTCTGACCGGCAACGAAAGAGTTACATCGATTAACTCTTTTCAGGCAACGACTGCATCTCTATCTCCCTATCCAATTTGAAATTAAACTCTTATAAAAATTGATGCAATAACCTTTTAATTAACAAATTATTTTATGAACAAAAACAAGAACAACCATCAAATCCATCACACTGGAACATTGCGTGTGAGACTCACTCCGGAGATGCTTAACCATCTCGCTGAGCCAACAACGTTCAGAGCATCGAAGCTCGATGCCTATCTCAATCTTCTGCAATATGCTGCGGTAGCAACAGCCACTTATGAGTCGGCTTATGGACAAACTGTCAATCCGGAAGCAGGCCAGCTCGTAATATCGATTACAAATCTAGCTAAAAGGTGGCACTGGTCCCGTGGGGTCGTGCGCAAGTTCCTTGACCAATTGGAGACACTCGGTATGCTGTCAAAGACTCAAGTCAGCGGTCGCCCACTCATCATCATGACAACAGAGCGTGACGATGCCAAACATTCGACAATTCCTAATAAGCCCCAGACTACATTCGATATGGCGGTGCTACTTTATTACAAGATTGACGAATGGCTATGTGGCATAATTGACGACTCCGAACTCGCCGGAATAATCGAAGATACAGTTGCCTCTTTCGACCGCTCAAACGAGGATGCGTATTCGGAGAGGATAACAGACTTTCAGTACTTACTGATTAGGCGACTGATTTCGGAATGGTGTGCGAATCCACCCGTCATTCCCGAAAATGCCGACTCTTATAGCCTGGTCTGTCTTGAGCACATCTTTTCGGAATGCCTATCCGGAAACTGGACGATGTGGTTCAAACTACTCAGAGTCTACTGCACCGACCCCAATGGAAGACTGGAGCTCGTTGAGAATAGCACTACCCCAATCTCGATTAAAGACGCCATGTATGCGCTTTACGGTCTCTTCATCCATTTGAAGGTCGATTTCATCAACGACAGTCTCTAATGCGCGCTTGGGCTTGCTCTTTGAATCGTCGATGCCAATGTGTTTACAAGCGTCTTCCGGCCTCTTAGACATGCGCTGTGCGCTTCCCCGGATATAATCCTGACAAACACCTTCGGGCTCCGTACAGGATGGCTATTAGACAACGTGCTTGCGCGCAGTTGCCACATTGGGCAATGTGGACGGAGCCTACTTCCCCCCCCTTGATTAAAAATCGTCGGGGAGTTTCCGCATCAGCAGGCTTTTCAAGAGCAAGCTCAGGCACATTTAACAACATGATTAAAGTTTACAATCAATCAGATGGCAAAACAGGTATTAGATTGTAGCCCGTCAGCGGGTATTACAACACTCCAGTCGAACGAACACCAGAGAAGGTGGTCGGAAAAGAACTGGGAGCGTGCCGCAAAGAACGGCAATTATGATATAACCCGTGCTCATCTCAATTTCGAGATCGCCAAGGGTGGCATTGTTCAACCTATTGATACATCCAAAAGTATACCTAACAGGATGCGCGAAACCCTGAGGGCACGTGGAATCATCGACCCGAATGAGGAGATGAAACGTAAAGGCAAGGAGCCTAATCGCCGCACTGTTGTCAACATTATTTTCGGAGGAAGCCGCGACCAAATGCACCGCCTGGCTTTCGGTAATCAGATGGTCAATCTGGAACATGGTGCGGACAATTCATCCATCACTCGCTGTAAAGACATCGAGAAATGGGCTAAGGATATTTACAGGTTCGCGTGCGACAAATGGGGTGAAGAAAACATCATTGGTTTCTATGTTCACTTGGACGAAAAAAATCCGCACGTTCATTGCACCTTGTTGCCCATCACACAGCAAAATAAGTTTTCATACAAGGAGCTATTTGCCGGGGATAACAAGAATGATTTCCGTGAACGGACCATTCAGCTTCACAATGAGTTGGCTGTGGTCAACGAGAAGTGGGGACTTGGTCGTGGACAGAGTAAAACAGAGACCGGAGCCCGTCATCGTTCAACGGAAGAATATCGTGCGGAACTACATAAGGAGTGCAACGATCTGGAAATTGAGATAGCCGAAAGGCATGAGACTTTACGGGAGCTATATGCGGATATCCGTCAGGCAGAGAAACGCTGCAAAGGCCTCAACACGATGATAGCCAATCTTAAGTCTCGGCAGGCTAATCTCATTGAGCAGATTGATAAGTTGCAGGTTGAGCTTGAATCAGGGAACGGCGATGCCGAAGAGTTGAATCGTCGAATATCCGACCTTGAAAAAGAGCTGCGTACTACCGCATCTACACTCGAAGACAAGCGTCAGAAACTCAAGACTGCCGATAAGCAACTGAAAGACCTCAAAGAGGAATTGGAATCCGTCAACGAAAAGCGCGACAATGCGGCAAGAGACTTCCATGATTTCACATCGAATAATCAGGAACAGATACGCATGAGATTGACTGATGCAGTCTTCGGTAGGTCGGTTGTCGACATGCGTTCGCTGTTGGCAGCCATGACACCGGAACAGAAAGCCGAGTTCGATGGAGAGTTTCTTACAGCAATGGCAGAGAAGCCCAACGAGATTCTGAAATGCGCGATG
>CAZAZA010000191.1:0-2595 GCA_964489495.1 uncultured Bacteroides sp. | reverse complement strand
CCTTGCGCCCTTTGGGATAATAGTACAGGCTTTCGGTAATGATTTCCTCACGGGTACAGGAAAAAGAATATTCATGTTCTATCTCGTTGACGATAAAACGTATGTAGAACTCACTCGGAGCATCATTCCTGCCAAATTTGAAAGGCTTAAAACCAAAACTGTCCCCCTCATTATAGTTGTGGGAGCCGAGAATCATATCAACGGCGGCTTTTACTGCCTTGATTATGTTGCTTTTGCCGGAAGCGTTTGCGCCGTATATGGCAACCGTCTTCAAAAGCCGTTCATTGCCGACACTGAAAGTATTGCCGTCAAGCGCACGGGCTTCCTTTGTCTGTATATTGGCGGCCTGCAAGTCAAGCGTTATTTTCTCGTTAATCGAGAAAAAGTTGGCGAGAGCGATTTCTAATACCATTCCAAATGCTGTATTTGTAAATATTTTGCAAATATAACACTTTAATTCAAATTCAAGATTAATCAGCCATAGAAAAATCTTTGTCGGTTGCCAGCATTGAGATAATTGCGAGAGGTGTATCACGCGAACACGGCTCATACTTTCACCCGAAGCAGCCTCCAGGAGGTGTCGCCTAACGCCTTACGCAGCCCTGCCGCGTCGGATGCCGTGGCAACGCGCCAGCCGAAAAGGCGGGCGTAGTCGTCGGCTGCCGGGAACGGCCCCCCGGGATTGCAGAACAGGGGCTCACGTTCGGGAGCACCTGCCGTCGACCGGGCCATGCGGAAAATCCCCCCGCCACCGTTGTCGATGACGGCTATGCGCATGCTGTCGGGAATCGAGGGCAACGACAGCGCGGCCGCATCGTAGCGGAAGCTCATGTCGCCGGTTATGAGGAGTGTGTCGCGTCCCGACACCACCGCCGACCCAACGGCCGTGGAGGTGGAGCCGTCGATGCCGCTCACCCCGCGATTGCAGAACACCCGGCTTCCCTCGGGCACTTCGAAACGCTGCACATTGCGTATGCACATGCCGTTGCTTATATGTATATCCATACCTTTGGCGGCATTAAGCAGCATTTCTATCACCGCAGGTTCGCCCCATGGCAGCGTTTCGCGAAAAAGAGTGTCATTATGGCGCAAAACCGGAACTTCGGGATATTTTTCAGCCCACAGCTCGAGGAACGGGAGCGGGTCACACTCCACCGAGTCGGTAAGGCACAGGTAGGTGTCGGTGAGGCCGTCACGGTCGACTGACAGCCGGATATGGCGATTCGGAGGATTGTCGCGGAAAAACTGCTTCATCGACGCACTGACCGGCGCACCGCCAAGCGAGACGAGCGTATGCGGGACGGTAGCGGCCGAACGGCTGAAAAGCGGGTCGCGAAGCCCCGACTGAAACTCAGCAATCACGCTGACTCCGGCAGCGGCGAGAAGCGAAAGCGCCCGGTTGATGCGCCTTATGTCATCGCGCCCGGGATTGAGTCCGCCGACATAAACGGCGACATCGCCGGGAGGCGACAATTGTCGGACGATGGCCGACACCGCAGGGTCGAGCGAAAGCGAGGATGCCGACACCGCCGGCCTGACACACCTTATTATATTATATGCCAAATCGGGCGCAAAAGGCTTGTCAGGTGCTGAAATCTGTATATTTATGTGAACAGGAGCGTCTGTCGCAACCGACAACGCGTCGTTGAGAAGCCGGTTGAGATAAGCGCCGTTGCGGCTGTCGGCTACCGGAAGGTCGACACTGCGGCGAACAATGAGGGCGAGTGCGCCGGCCTGACGCAGCGTCTGGCTGTCGGCCTGCCCTATCCACTCGGCGGGACGGTCGGCCGATATGACAACCAGCGGGATGCCCTGATAATAGGCTTCGGCCACTGCCGGCGACAGGTCGTAGAGGGCGGTTCCCGACGTGCAGACCACCACCGTCGGCCTCCCCGACGACAAGGCCATGCCCATCGCCATAAATGCCGCCGACCGCTCGTCGACCGCCGTATAGGAGCGTATGCCCGGCGTGCGGGCGATGGCAAGATTGAGTGGGGCGTTGCGCGAGCCCGGGCACAGCACGGCTTCCCTGACCCCGTGGGCCGTCAATAATTGTCCAAAAGTCATCATGATTAATCAACAAGGTAGGGACGCGATTAATCATCCGATTAACCGCGCCCCTAAACAAAATCTTATTTTCGTCAAGCCTTGGCTGCTTTGGGCTTGCGTCCGCGTGTGGACTTAGGCTTTTCGGCAGCGGGAGCCTCTTCTGCCTTAGGCTCGCGGAGGGCATGCTCCTCGTTGAAGTGGTCGATGTTCTGACGCATCGAAGCGCACTCCTTGTTGAGTGTCTCGATTTCGCGCTCCTGGTTGCGGATGGTGGTGAGAAGCGAGTTGAGCTCCTCGTTCTCGATCGACAGCGGGTACTGCTCCTCGACGCGCACGATGAAGTCGCCGAGCACGTTCATGTAGTTGGTGAACGCCTGGAACGGGGTCTCGTAGGGGCTGAAGTGAGAATGCACAGCGCCGTCGGCCAGATGCTTGGTCGACATATAGAAGAAGTGGTCGGATGCCTGGAGGTAGTTCCAGTCCTGCTTCAGACGGCGGTCCTCGCACAGGCGCACGCGCTCAGCCACGGAGTAGAGCTTGTTGAAG
>CAZAZA010000190.1:0-2612 GCA_964489495.1 uncultured Bacteroides sp. | reverse complement strand
GTGCCCAGAACAGGACTACAGATATTATATTCTGATACTGCCAACTGTATTTTAATATCGTTGATATTTAGGTAATTATAGGAGGGTAGTATTGCCTTGAAAGTATTTAGGAGTAAAGAAAAGTAAGATTTTTGCACGTAAAATTGCACGTAAAATTTATTCGTCGTATCTTTGCGGTGTAAAACCTTTATACTCTCCTAAAGATGGCAACATTTAGATTTGAACTCGACCATAAGCCCACAAGAAATAAGACTTACAATCTTTATCTTATTGTCACGGCTGCCGGCAAACGTACAAAGAAGAAAACAGGCATCCAGCTGAAGCGCATTGATGATTTCAATCCTCAGTGCAAGGGGAGCAATTGGATTCGAGCGAATGTTCCCGAGGCAAAGGTCCTCAATGAGCAGTTGCGCCTTATGCTTGTGCAAGCCAATGAAACATATCAGGAATTAGCGTCGGATGGCGATGTCTCATCCGCTAAGGTTATAAAGAATCTGGATGCTGAATATGTGTCGCCATCTTTCATGACGTTTGCCCGTGAACGTGCGCAGATGATTTATGACAATGGCGGATGGAGAAACTGGCGCAAGTATTGCGGTCTCATCAATAAACTCGATGCTTTTCGTAAAAAACGCCGTATGGCTGATATAACTGTCGATGATCTGACTGTTGATTTACTGACTCGTTTTGACAATTTCCTCCACAAGTGGGAAAATGAGCGTGAACCCGGGAAACTGCTACACCCTAACACAATTGAAGTACAATTCAATATACTGCGCACTCTGGTTCATCGCGCAATAGAGGTCGGCATAATGGAAGCATCAAAAGACCCATTCCTTGTTTTCAAGTACAAAGGCGTAAAGACAACGAAGGAGAAGCTGAGCGACACCGAGATGGAGCGTATAATCGCGCTTGAACTTGAAGAGGGTTCGCTGATATGGCACTGCAAGAATTATTTCCTGTTTAGCTACTATTGCGCCGGGATTCGTGCTGCCGACCTGATCCAGCTTCGATGGCGTAATGTCACAGAGAATGGACGACTGCACTATCAGATGGGAAAGAACCATAAGGACCGTGACCTTGTCCTAGTCGAGCAAGCCCTTGAAATCCTCGGGCATTATCATCGTGAGGAAGTGAAGCCAGATGATTATATCTTCCCGCTGCTTGACAATGATGCACCGTTTGCCAAATTTGTAACGCAGGCTGACAAGGACAGGATGAAACCGGAGCTGCGCCATCAACTTTATCAGCAGATTTCAGCCAAGAATGCCCTCATCAATAAATATCTGAAAAAAATTGCAGAGAAGGCTGAGATTACTACCAATCTCACAATGCACATCAGCCGTCATGCTTTTGCTCACATCGCACAAGAAGCCGGGGCTGAATCATCCGCTATCAAGAACATTCTCGGGCATAGCAATCTCGCCACGACCGAGCGTTACATGGGTAGTTTCGACACATCAAAGACTGATAATACTCTGCGCACTCTCTTCAAAAAGAAATCTGGGTCCAAGATGGCGCCACAGGAGGGAGCTGATGGTTCAATGTCGAAAGAAGAGAAAGCCATCGAACTGCTGAAAGGCATGACTCCTGAGCAAATAATGGCTGTGATTTCAGCAATCAACAAATAGCGGTTGCGTAACTGGCGAATTATGAGTAGATTTGCACATATAATTACAAAAATATGCCTCTGACAAAAGATGAAATACGGACGCTTTTAAGCGATATTGAGAATGAGCGTGTGGAGCGCACGTTATCCACCGACAACACCAAGAAGATGTCGGAGGCTATCTGTTCGTTTGCCAATGACATCCGCAACACGAAGAAACCGGGATATTTTCTTATTGGTGCTGATGACGGCGGAAATCTCGATGGGCAGACGTTCACCGACGAGCAGTTGCGTTCATACGCAGGACTCCGCAATTCCGGAACAATTCTCCCACCGCCGGCGATGATGGTATATAAGGAGTCTTTTCCCGAGGGAGAAGTTGCGGTTATCGAAGTTCAGCCAAGTGAAGACACTCCGGTCAGATATAAAGGTGTGATCTGGATTAGAATCGGAGCGAGGAAAGCTGAAGCGAACACGGAGGAGGAACGTATATTGACCGAGAAAGGACAGATCCATAGTTCTTCTTTCGATGGTCATCCGTGCCGTGAGGCCACCATTGAGAATATCGACCTTGATCTGTTCAAGTCGGAATATTTGCCTAAAGCCGTTTCGCCTGCAACATTGGCAAAGGATAAACGCACGCCGATTCAGCAGATGGCGTCATTGCGACTTTTTGATACACGATTTAATTGCCCGACCTACGCCGGAATTCTGCTATTAGGACACGATCCACAATATTTCATTCAGGGGGCATACATTCAGTATGTTAAATTTGCGGGGACGACACGAGCCACAAAGGTTTTGAAAGAAAACCGTTTTAAGGGGAATCTTATTTCAATGCTAAAAGAGCTGGAGTATTTCATCAAATATTCCATTGAAAGCAAGCGCCCGGAGTTTGTCAGTGTTCTCCGTGAGGAGCCTCGCATCAACTATCCGTGGGAAGCTATCCGCGAGCTTGCCATGAATGCCGTGATGCATAGAGCGTATAACGGAAACAACTCCC
>CAZAZA010000189.1:0-2650 GCA_964489495.1 uncultured Bacteroides sp. | reverse complement strand
CTTGTATATTTCTAAGCGTTGTTCACGTGTGATAACCATAAGTTTGTAAATTTGAAATCCACATAATAATAAACTTCACTTCTGATCAAGACTAATTTTCCCAGCCATGAAGTGAGCATTGTCACATTAGAAGGGTGTCGTTTGTGCAGTGTATTTATTTTAGTACACATTTAGCGATGATTTTCATTGCAAAATTAACACTAAAATAAACTACATCCAAATATTTCTTCAGAAATTTCCATTTTAGGACGCAATTATTCGGATTATCGGACAAAAATGGGCTAACAAGTAGTGTATTTTCGCTTATCTTACTTTATCGCATCCTATATGCGCCCGGAATAAAGTAAAACATGATAGGTTGTTTTTGGAGCTTTTGGAGTTGAAAAAAATGCTGCATAATCATACTTTGATACAATCATACTCTATTTGCGGTTAAATTTCATTCAGAGTATGAAAGTAAGTTTGAAATCAGCGTCTTATACTAATTACGGTTAAGAAAATGAGATTTGTCAGGATATAATTTTCCTGCACATAATCTTCAATGTTACTTTGCGGAAAAATTAAACTCAAACCCAATTAAACGCAAACGACAATGACACCGTATGTAATATTTGTCATCGTGCTGACGATAGCCTATATCATCTATTACGGCTACCATATCAGCAAAGACCTTTACGGCAAGAAAAACGAGAAAGAAACCTCGGTCGAGGAATTTGATGTCAGCGGGATGCAGGATGAAGTTGTGGCCACTCCGGTAAGGGAAAGCGGTGACGGATTCTCTCTCGGGGAAGAGACTGCCCCTGACAATGACCATTCAAGGGTTGCCGCCACGGAAGTGGAAACCCAATCTGGCGGCACAGGCCGTTTTGACAACCTTACAGACAATATGGACGAGACCGACGTGACGAGCGAGGGTGGTGTCTCGTTTGAAGAACTTGAACAGATGCTGTATGACAAGAAATCAGACATTGCTTTCCGTAAATCCACAGTCACTCATACCCGTGAGACATATTGATCCCATACGAGTGGTACTGACGGCAATCCTGTCCGCCGGCTGCCTGTCCGCTTCCGCAAAATGCGGCGGAGTGGATTACAGTTGGGGTGCGGACGGACTGGCGAAAGCCCATGACTTCGTGATTACCATGCTGCTCTATGTGGTGTATATCTGCTATGCGGTGGCCGGAATCGTGTCAGTCATCGCCAGCCTGCAGATTTACTTCAAGATAAACGCCGGAGAAGAGGGTTGGAAGAAAGAGATAATGATGGTGGTGGGAGCCATCCTGTTCATCATCGGAGCGACCATCGTGTTTCCCGCCTTCTTCGGCTACCGTGTATAAAAGAGACTCAAATGCGCAAATGAGAAATAAGAGAACCGTAAAACAATTTTGAAACAAAACAGATGAACAAATTACAGAAAATCAAGAATTCCATCAAGAAATTCGTCACATCACCGCGATTCAACTCACTGGCAGTCATGCTGCTTGTCGGCACCGTTGCCTGTCTCGCCCAGAACACCGCAGGCAACTACGAAGCCGGTACTACGGCCCTGACCACGGTCAGCGAGGAAATCGCCAAGTATGTGCCCATCGTTGTCAAGCTCTGCTACGCCATTGCCGGCGTCGTGGCTGTTGTAGGTGCGATCAGTGTCTATATCGCCATGAACAACGAGGAGCAGGACGTCAAGAAGAAGATCATGATGGTGGTCGGAGCCTGCATCTTCCTGATTGCAGCAGCCCAGGCACTGCCCCTGTTCTTCGGTATCTCCTGACCTTATGGCAGAGAACGCAGACAACGGCTATACCGCTTACCCGGTTTTCAAGGGGCTTCAGAAGCCTCTTGAATTCCTGGGTATCCAGGGCCGCTACATCTACTGGGCTGCCGGAGCAGCGGGCGGTGCGATAGTCGGATTCATAATCGGCTACTGTGTACTGGGCTTTCTCGCCGGACTTGTCGTACTAGTTATGGCAGTCAGCACGGGAGCCGGTTTAATCATGGTGAAACAGCGCAAAGGGCTTCACACCAAGAAAACAGACAAAGGGATATTCGTTTACACCTGTTCAAAAAAGATTTGAAAAATGAGACACTGCGGATTGATATTGTTTCTTGCCTTGTTCTTTGCCGGATGTTCGGGGAACACCCGTAACGGGGATGCACTGTCCGCCCACCAAACGGCGGAAAAGGTGAAAGACTATTGGTCGAAGATGTCCAAGCCCCTTGAGATAGAGGTCACAGGGCGGACAAAGGACGAACTGGAAGCTATAGGCTCGCTTGCCGTATGGCTTGACGGCATGGAGGGCGGCAAAGCCGTGGAGTTCCGTTTCGACGGCAAGGTATTCAAGCCCACTGTCCCTGTTCTGGCCGACAGTACGGCATCACCCCTTGTCTGTTATCCGTTCCTTCCGTCACTGCATCCGGCCGACACTGTTATGGTCAGCCATCCGCTCGGCGAAAGACTCGCCGGACAGATCCAATCCATGACACAAACAAATGACAAAACAAAGATTACAATGAAATTAGAAGAACTTACCGCACTGCTGCGCCTGATACTGAAAAGCGACAATATCAGTGACGTGATGCAGATTCTGGATATACAGGGGGACTGCGTTTCAACAGCAGCCTTCCTGATTCCGCTTAAGGGGAAACTGGCCGG
>CAZAZA010000188.1:0-2657 GCA_964489495.1 uncultured Bacteroides sp. | reverse complement strand
TCCGCTCCATGAACTCCGGCGAGAAGGTCAGCTATGCGCTTATTCTTGCCAACGTCCATAAAAAGGGTCTTCAAAAGGTGGAATTTCTCATAATAAAGAAATAATCATTACAGACTGACTCCACCTCGCCCCCTACCAATCTTCCAGTAATACCGACCTTCCGCGACATCGCCAACCTCCTTGAGTGGATGGCGATGTTTTAGTTCATCAAAGGGCTTGAAACCATAGAGCATAATTACTTACTTGTCAATCGCCATCTATCTGAACATGATAGAAAATTTGAAGAGGTGCTGTTGCGCCTTGACGACAAGGATTCAGAACCAATTGAAGGGTTCTTATTTGAGGGGCAAATATTCGATGCCTATTCGCTAATTTCAGATTTAATCAGGAAAGCAACAAGGAGAATCGTGCCGATAGACAACTACGTGGATGACCGGATACTGAAAGTCCTGACAAAGCGTGGTGACGGAGTACTATCTTTGGAGGAAATTTGTAAATTCAGTAACAGACCAGGCTCGACAGTTGCCGATCTTGGTGTCCACAAAGATAGTGTGTCAAAACAGGATTCATTTGCCGATATACTCGTTAAAAAACTTTTCTATTTCGGCAAAAGGGATGATGTCTTTCTGATCGTAGAGGTCTGTGTGGCTTGCGCCGGGAATAACCATGAAGAGCTTGTTGTTGGGCTTTCCGGGCACTATGGTCAGTTTCTTGTAGGCGTCGCTGCCGAAATAGAAAGAGTGGGCTTTCTCACCGTGGAGAATCATTACTGCATTCTCTATTTCTCCGGCACGGCTCATCAGCGGGAAGTTGATCCAGGGAATTGGCGATGTAGCGTTGCGGCCGCCGTTGGAATTGAGTGAGCGGGAATGATAGCCGCGCTTGGTCTTGTAGTAGTCATAATAGTCACGGAGAAACTTAGGCGCGTTGTCGGGTAAAACATCGGGGACACCTCCACCGAGCTTTGGTGTGCCGTTGATATAGTCCTCGGTGCGTTGTGTAGCTAATTTCTCGCGGAGAGCATTGCGGGCTTCGGCACTGTCGTCTGCATCGAAATAACCGTTGGCGTTGACTCGGCTCATATCGTACATCGTGGATGCGAGCGTGGCCTTGATACGCGGATCAGAGGCTGCCGCGTTGACAGCTATACCGCCCCAGCCGCAGATGCCGATGATGCCTACTCTATGAGGGTCAACATCAGGATTGGTAACAAGATAATCTACGGCTGCGCTGAAATCCTCGGTATTGATGTCGGGCGACGTCATGTAGCGGGGTGTGCCACCGCTCTCGCCTGTGAAGGAGGGGTCGAAGGCGATTGTCAGGAAACCGCGCTCCGCCATTTCCTGCGCATAAAGACCCGCAGCCTGTTCTTTGACTGCGCCGAAAGGTCCGCATACGGCTATGGCGGAGAGTTTGCCTGTCGCACCTTTGGGTTTATACATATCGGCGGCAAGCGTGATGCCGTAGCGGTTGACGAATGTCACCTTGCTGTGGTCGACTTTGTCACTCTTGGGAAATGTCTTGTCCCATTCTTTTGTCAGAGTCAGCTTTTCCATATTGTTTCTGTTTCCTTTTGGATTGGAGGCGGAGAGGTCGGTGATCCCTGCTGAAAGAATCAGCAGACCTGCAGCCAGCAATTTATTAATATTCATGTCAGTTAAATTAGACTGATTAAGTATTTCTTGCCATTTTGAATATAGCAACTTTTTCCCGGTTTAGAACGGAGAAAGCGTCCTGTCATATCATATATTTTTTCACTTGCAAAATTACGCAAAGAGCCCCACAGCAAAGTTGCTGAGAGGCTCAATCATAGTTTCTGAAAAGTTCAGTTATATTTTTATCCCATTACAGCCGTAGGTGCGATGCCAAACTCTTTTTTGAACGCAGTAGAGAAATGGGAGGGGTTGCGGAATCCGACCTCAGAATATACCTCGACGACTTTCTTTTTACCGGTTTTCATGAGTTCATATGCTTTGTCAAGACGTTTCTTAATAAGCCATTTCTCCGGGGTGAGGTCACTGATCTTTTTGAAGTCGCGCTTGAACGTGGCGAGACTGCGTCCTGTATAGTGGGCTATCTCCTCAATGCTAAGATCACACATGAAATTCTCTTCCATAAAGCCGAGAATATCTATCTTCCACGGTTCATTGAAATCGAACATTGTCGGAACAAATCTGTCGTCAATAGATAAAAGAGCCATCAGTCCCTCCTGTAGCTTCAGTTCCATGAAATCTTCTTTAGGTTTCACCTCCGGGTCGAAATATGGAGTCATCGAGGCGAAAAGGCTGGCAAGTTCCACAGTTTTAGGCAGTTTTATTACACCATCGGGAAGTTTGGTATTTTTTGCCTTAATCTTGTTGAGCGACAGTTTGCCATACATCTCCCTGAGGAAATTGCGGGTGAACATAAGAAATATTCCGCAATAACGTTCCCCATCATATGTCTTTTTATACATCGTGATATGGTGGTCACGGGGAATGAAGACACATTCGCCCTTACGCACACGGATTTTTTCGGTCCCGTTGTCAAGAATCATCTCGCCGGAATATACATAATTCAGGGCATACTCTCGCGAGCGATGGATGCAGCCGCTCAAGTCATCATAGAAAAAGCTGTAAAAAACGTTGTTATAGTTAAATATCAGCTTCATCGGGGCG
>CAZAZA010000187.1:0-2675 GCA_964489495.1 uncultured Bacteroides sp. | reverse complement strand
CATCTGTGGCGAAAAATCGCCACAGATGCACATTTAGATTAATTATTTTTTAGGATTATACCTCATCATTCCTTGATACAAAAACGCAGGAGAATTTCCAGCTGCCACAGGATGGGCAGCTCCATGAGGTGTTAAGACTGCGCCATCAATTGACTTCATTTTTGGAGCTGGATTGGGGAATCCGAATCTTCTTTCAGACCATGTTCCTAACGTAAATTGATAATCAGTACGAACTGGGAATGCAAAGACAGTGGCTTTTGATGAATTAGCAATAGCTTGAGCTAAACTTGAATTCTTAAATTCATAAAAACCAAAAACTTTGTAATCACGCCCTAATCCTGTCCTGCACGCATAAGAATATATTCGAGAATCAATTCCCTTAAAAGCAGATTCGCTTAGTGATTTAACATTGGAGAAGTCTAACCTATATTTGTCTGCGTTTGCAGTTCCATATCCAAACTCAACTGCTCCAAATACACCATGAGAATACATCTCCATTTGAGTTATCTTATCAGTAGCTCGGCTATTAGAGATTCCATTCGTTGCTTTCGTATTAATGTAATTAATTAAGTCTGTAGAAGAGTCTAATAATTGAAGTTGTCCTCCATAACTTTTTACAGCAGATCGGATTGCCTTGATTTGATTCTCTGTATATCCTCCTTTAAACAATAACATTGTTCTACTTTCTGAGGATGCACTTTGGCTCAATTCTTTTATCGCCCTTATGCCCTGATTGACAAACATCAATTTAGATCCAGCATTGTCATTGTTTTGACTTCCTACAACTACTATATTTTCTTTTCCATCAGGATCGACATAAATAATTGGATTATTAAAAGCGTAACAATATGTTGCTGTATTAGGATAATTACCCTGCATAGGATCCGTTGACATCCACAGGCTCAGCCTCGGCTCATAGTATCTCGCACCATAATAGTACATACCTGTCTCTTCATCAAATTCCTTTGCATTGAAGAGATAAGGCGTGTTCCACACGTTGTTGCGTTCCTCTATGAACACCTCTCCGAACGGCACATACTCGATGTGCTGTACCACTTCACCATCAAGGTTGGTGATGAAGCTGGAGCTTCCGAGGTGGTCGGGATGGTAGAAGAACTGCAGGTTCTCGTAGTTGTCCGGGTCCTTGAAAGACCTTGCAACCGCGCGTGCCTGAGCCTTCGTCCGTGCAACCGCCGCCTCCATAGAACCGTCGTTACAGCAGAAGCCCTCGCCGTCAGCGTAGTTGTCATTGTCAGTACCATTGTAAGGCACATCAAAGGTCTTGTAGTTGTCCTTGATGACCTGCTGCTGTGCGGCATACTTCGCCTTGTAGTCAACTGACAGACCGTCGGTGTTTGCACCGGCATACTCTATGCGGCGCGGGTCAGAGCCGTAGGAGGCGAAATCGCCTATCTTAGACACGATGCGCTGGCTGCCTGCGTAGATATGCTTGGTATAGCGGCCGCCCTGGTTTGCCACGAGATACGGGCTGACATAAAGCGAGAACTTCGCCGTGTTGGTAGAGCCGCCGGAGAATACGCCATTAACATAAACCTGGTCGCTCTCGCCGGAAGTCTTGACCGTGCGTTCGCCGTCGGCATCGTACCAGTAGTTGGACACGAAGCCGTTGTCGTCCACTGCAAGCAGACGGTTTTCCTCGTCCCAGATGAGCTTGCGCTCGCCCGTGCCGGTTTCGTTATGTCCATCTTTCATCATGCGTCCGGTGTTCACATATATAAGATTTCCGTTCTTATCATACAAATATACGTGATTATTTTCGATTTTATTGTCTCCCGGAGTCTCTTCGGTACGATAATTTACATCTTTAACACTTGAGAGCTGGAACTTCTTACCGGCTTCAGTGCCGTAGGTATATGTCAGGTCATATCCGACATTGAGCGTGCCGTTGAACTGCACATTGTCCTGGGTCAGATGCTGGCTCTTGGAAGTGATGCGGTGCATGTTGTCGTAGCCCATGGCGAGGGTGTAAGACGCGGACTTGCTGTCTGCTCCGGTGTATGTACCTGTCGCAGAAACAAGGCGGTACAACCCGTCGTATGTATAGGCGTGCGACATCTGACCTCCGGCGTTGCCGCTGGCAGGAAGCGAGGCATTGTTCGCCACCGAGAGGACATTGCTTACAGCGTCGAAGGTGTAGTCGTTGTCCATGATGGCCGTGTTGCCGCTGTTCACCGCAAGGTTGCTCAGGCGACGGCGGTTGTCGTAGGTGTAGAACGTCTCCGCGCCGTTGCAGTACTTCAGGTAGCTGCGCTGCTCGAACTTGTCGTAGCCCAGCTTGGTGATGTAGTCATAGCCGTATGACTTCTCGCCGCGGACCTTCTCAAGCAGACCGCCGAGATTGTAAGAGTAAGTCACCTTCTCCTCGTCAGGATAAATCATCTCCAAGAGGCGGTTGTGACTGTCATAAGTCCATTGTGTGACGTAGGTGGCAATCGCTTGGTTGGGAACGATAAGCGTGCGGCGTGTCTTCGTCACCTCACCCATCTTGCCGTAGAAGTATTCGATGGCACCCGTTCCGTCCTCACGCATCATCAGGCGGCCGATGCGGTTGTGCGAGGCATTGCGTCCGCCGTAGTAATACTTCACGTTGTTTTCCGGATGGTCGGGATAGCTGATACCTGTCAGACGGTGGTAGTCGTAGGTATAGGTTATCA
>CAZAZA010000186.1:0-2709 GCA_964489495.1 uncultured Bacteroides sp. | reverse complement strand
ATCATGGCACATCTTTTTTCCCTCCATGTTAACCTTATTTGAACCGCATTGCGGCTTGCCGCGACCCCAGATATTATCTGTATTTTGCATGTCTGGTGGACAGCAGAGAAAAAATTCGCCAGATCCCTGTAACAGGACCTGGCGAACCATTTATTTAGTCTGTAAAAAACAAGCGTGATTATACGCCCTGAAGCTTGAAGGTGATCGGCAGGGTGTACCATACGTTCACAGCCTGACCGTTCATCTTGCCGGGGATAAACTTCGGCAAGCTCTTCACAACGCGGATAGCCTCTTTGTCAAGGTCGGGGTCCTTTGAGCGGACAACCTTAACTTCGCCAACCGAACCATTCTTCGTAACGACGAACTGAACGACAACGCGTCCCTGCACGCCGTTCTCCTGAGCGGCAGCCGGATAACGGAGGTGTTCGCCCACATATTTCAGAAGGGCTGCATCGCCGCCGGGGAATTCAGGCATCTGTTCAACCGAAGTGAACACATGGTTTTCCTCGACAACAGGTTTCTTTTCCTCGACAACCACAGCATCCTTGTGTTCCTGAGCGTTGATGATATCATCCACACCACGGTCCTCGTTCACTGTGCCGACAGCGCGTTCGTCTTCCTTCATTTCATCCTGGCTCTTGATTTCCTCCTTCACCTCTTCGTCTTCGACGACGGCGATTTCGGTCATCTTCGCGGTGTTAAGGATTTCCTCCTTGAGCACCTCTTCAGGCTGCTGTTCTTCGACACGCTGCTGTTCTTCTTCAACTTCTTCCTCCACCTCATCGGTAGTTGCCATCTCGACCATAGTCTGCTCGATAGCATCTTCCGGACGGGCTTCGGCACTCTTGATCACCGTGTTGACAACGACGGCAAGGATAGCGATGAGCGCAAGGATGAGCACTACCACAATCATAGCCTTGTTGTGACGCGCAACCGACTTCTGACGGATTACATACGCGCCGTAATCCTGGTTCTTGTGATCAAAAACTATATCGGTCCATTCTTTTGATGAAAGATCTACGTCTTTTGCCATTTCTCTTCAGAATTAGTTTGTTAATAAATCTGTCACCAAATTATTTGCTTGGATGCAACGTCCTATAGTTCTGGATCATCATCGAATCGGTGTGATTGATGTTGTCGATCTGATAACGTGCGATCTGGTTGATCTGCATTTCGTCAAGGGCGGTGATCAGGCCTTCCCACGATGCTTCGGGTGTGGCTTTGATGATCACTACGGGACGGGTCAGAGTGGAGTCGTTACGGATTTCGCGGGCGCGGGCCTGATAGATCGAGTCGTTCAGGTCTTTGTTCGACGAAAATTCCTTTGCACGCCACTTCACCTTGAGTTCGTCAATTTTGGCGAGAACCTGCTTGTTGCGGTTGTGAAGTATCTCACGTATGCCACGCTGCACGCCGCCTTCATTGCCGAGGAACTCTGTAGCCTCAAGGTTGCTTGACTCAAGGACTCCGTCCTCGTTTTCGTCAACGAGCAGAGGCTTGCCGGTGTAGAAATACACTGTGTTCAACGGTTTGCCGTCGTCGTTGTGCTTAATCGTACCGTCATCGTTGCGCTGAGTGTCAACGATCATGGTGATTGCTTCCGATTCTTTTGCTTGGTTCATATCCTGCTGCTCAACCTTCTCGTTAGAGGGGAGGGTGATCTGCAGGGTCTGCGACTTGATCATCGTGGTACAAAGCATAAAGAACGTGATCAGAAGCATGTTCATGTCCACCATCGGCGTAAAGTCGACATGGATCTGCATCTTCTTTTGGGCGCCTTTTTTCTTTTTGCCCTTGTCACTTTGTTCTATCTGTGCCATGCTGATTAGTCATTTTCGGTTTTCAAAGCAGTCATCAGGCTGAAGCGGTTCATCTTCAGGGTCTGAAGATTGTCAAGTACGTGGTGTACGGTCTCGTAGGGGGTGTCCTTGTCGGCCTTCACTGCGATGCCTTCGCCCTTCTTCATAGTCTTCTGCAAGTTTTCGTTGCCGGAGTTATAGATGGCGCGCATCCAGATCTGGAACTCGTTGAGGTTGCCCGTCAGGTCTTTGTTGTCATTGATAGGAATTCCGACATCGGGACGGCTCATATCACTGATAACCTTGTCCTGCTCGGTCTGCGACAGGCGCAGGAATGTCGGAAGAGCCTGGAAAGGCACACCGAACGATCCGATTTTCGAGAACGTGTTGACGTCAGCTTCGGTCAGTTCTACTTTCTTGTTGGGATGAAGTCGATTGTACTCGCTCACCGCGTTGCGGAGCACTTCCTTGCGGATTTCCTCCGAACCCCATTCTTCGGGGTTGTTGACAAGGTCTGCCTCGCCGGCGATTGAGAGGAATATCTTGCCTTCAGGGCTCACAAGCACCTGGGCCACGTTGGCCGTAGGAACTTTGATTTCGGACACCGACGACGGGGTGATCACCGTCACGGGCTCCTTCTGAAGGAAGGTCGAGGTCAACATGAAGAAAGTAAGCAAGAGAACCGTCACGTCACTCATCGCGGTCATGTCGATGAGCGTGCTCTTTCTCTTAATTTTTACCTTTCCCATGTTACTACGTATTTAATATAGGATTATACAAGTTTTTAAACTGGTTATTAAACTACCGTGTAACAGGGGATCAGTGAGTTGCTGCAAATGTCTGAACGATTGAGAATCCGATTTCGTCGATTGCGTAGGTAAGGTTGTCGATTTTGTTGGTGTAGAAGTTG
>CAZAZA010000185.1:0-2725 GCA_964489495.1 uncultured Bacteroides sp. | reverse complement strand
TTTTGTTGTATCTACACCCAATTTTACACCCAAATCGTGTAAAGTTGGGTGTTTTATGTATCCTTAACTCTGTCGGCAGGTCGATTGATACCTCGCGTTTTGGAACAGGCAAATAATAAATGGTAATACGATATATAACGACTGTAATATCGCTGTTATTCTCCATTATTTTAATGGAGTCCTGGGCTTATGATGTCATTGTTGTGGATTCCGCGACTCATGTTCCTCTACCAAATGCGTCGATATATGATAAGGATGGTACTCCAGTTGGATTGAGTAACAACAATGGAGAATTGCCTATAATAATGCGTAGTCGTTATCCGATAACAGTTCGTTATTTAGGATTTAACGATAAGACTGGTGTGTTTGAGGATAAAGATACAATTTTTCTTTCTGAAAGGGTATCTGAGTTACCGGAAGTGGTTGTTGAATCGAACCGGCAGCGCATGCTTCATATATTAGCGTACGTCAGAGAATATTCTACACTTGCCACATATACAGATACGATTTTTCTCTTTAGAGAAAAAATGGTGGATTATATGCTGCCTTCCAACAATAAGATAAAATTCAAAGGGTGGTCCTATCCAAGAGTATTGACATGTAAATCGTATTACAGATTCACAAATAATAATGGTCTTGACAGTGTCAGCGACGTTGGTCAACATCATTTCTCATGGTCTGACTGGATTGGCATGCCTCCGGAGATGTCAATGCCAATGCGAATTAGAAATTCTCAGATTTCGGCTGATACATTGTGTGGCAAATACAGTCCAACAGAAATATGGCACAGAAGCAATGATCAGATTAGGATTGATATTGATGTTTTGGCAGACACCATAAGTCGTAAATGGGTTCCGAGTCTTGCAAACTTTTTCCGAAGAGGTTTGGATTACGAGAAGTTTAAAGTAACCTTTAATTATGATAATGTAATGGGAGACTCTGTATCCAAATACGATCTGGATGGGTATTCGTTTTCTATTGAATCGAAAGGTAGAGGACGCGAAATGTTCCGATTCAATAAAATAAACGAGCCATTTTTTGTAAGCACTAATGCTGAAGTTTATATTTTGGATAAGGAATACATAAAAGTCAAGGAAGCGAAGGAATGGGATAAAAGGAACTTCGATGTTGATGAAATCGGAATATATGAACCTTTGAAAGCGCCTCCGCTGTCACTCTCCACTTTGAACCTTGTTGAACGTGTAAATCTAATTGATAAAGATAAAATAAGATTAGATTTCATGCCCGATCATAGATTGATGGGAAGCAATTCAGGACGTCGAAATTTCAGAATTGGACGGCGGGCTCTCTTTTTACTTAAACAAGTAACTGGAATCACATTATATAAATCGCATAAAAATTTCAATAATAACTGGAACAGATTTAGAAAGGACCAGATCAGGAGTAATAACTAAAGAACTAATGACGAATAGTATACAAAATTTTAGCGCAACCGAGAGGACAAACTTGCCTCGGTAGCGCTTTTTTACTATAGTTTTGGATCTTGTCTGCGTCGTTTGGCACGAAGAGAATGGCGTTGATGTAGCTGCCGACAGTTGTGTCTCGGTCGATGAGGATACGTGCGTTGCGTTCAAGCTTCATTTCTTGCATCTGCGATCTCCTTTTCTTTGGGCGTTGTGCTCCTGTACGAGCGCGAGAGCTGGGCAGTCGGCTTGCTGCACCCGAATATCTCGCAGATACCGGAAATGCCATAGGCGTATTTTTGTCCGTCAGAAAAATCGTTGACGGTTGCCGCCTGTGTCTTCGGCTGATGACGGTATTTGATAGCCTCTGCCCTGCCGAAGTAGAGCTTAATGAGTTGTCTTTTGAGGTGCAAATATTGCTCCTCAAAGATTGTCGAGTATTACGGCAGGAGAGGTTTCCATTTGTGAGAATGCGAACAGTTTCTTGCCGAGGTCTTTCATGGAAGCGCCGATATGATAAAGCGTATTGTCGATTATCAGGAATCTATCATGGATATTAGGAGCTGTGCGCACATTTATAGGCGCGTATTGGTCGTTGTGCCGTTTTATATCCAGACGAAGGTTGTCATCGATTCTCTTAGTGTATATTGTTGTAAATACCCCTCTGTTGCGCTTATTCAGCAATGTCAGGACTGTCTCATCAATATAATTGTCAATAAGAATGATGCGTTTATGGGCACGTTTTATTAGGTCGCATACGAAAACGTATGCGTCGAATATCTGACCGTCGAAAAGGACGCCCTCTCGTGGGGGCAATGATGTTTTAAGGAAAAAGTCAACCTTACCGGAAAGCTCTCTTATCTGTTGGTCATGTTCCGAAAGACGATGGTCAATACGGCTTTCCATATACAAAAGCCTCTGATTTACGCTGTAGCCATTCAAAAGGTATTCTTTCAGAACCTTGTTGGCCCATTGTCTGAATTGAATGCCACGTTTGGATTTTACACGATATCCGACAGAAAGTATGACATCGAGGTTGTAATATTCGATGTTGCGAGTTACCCTGCGATTTCCCTCAATTTGAACTGTCGCAAAATTTGCGATAGTTGAAATACCGTCCAGTTCCTCTTTAAGTGCATTGTTGATATGCTTACCGATAGTTTTTACATCCCTATCAAACAATAATGCAATCTGGTTTCGATTAAGCCAGACTGTTTCATTCTCCACTCTGACATCCAATGACAGAGTAGAATCAGGCTGATAAAGGATTATTTCATTCTCTTTATCAGACTGCAAGTTGC
>CAZAZA010000184.1:0-2727 GCA_964489495.1 uncultured Bacteroides sp. | reverse complement strand
GTTTGACAATGAGTTTATTACCCGTATAAATCAACTTATTGATGATAATATGGACAATTCTGACTTTTCAATTGCGGATATAACTCGTGAACTTGGCATATCTCGCTCTCTGCTTCATATCAAGATGAAGACCTTCTTCAATTCGTCAATGACGGACTATATTAAACAACGTCGAATGTCCAAGGCATGTGAATTGATGAAACAAGGAAACAATGTGAGTGAGACGGCTTATCTAACCGGATTTTCAGATCCGAACTACTTTTCGAAGGTATTTAGAAAGACTTATGGAATGTCTCCTACGGATTATATATCCTCGTTAGCCTCAGAATAAAAGGAATAATCAAAAATAAATAACAACACAATGAAACTCAAATATTTAACACCATTCGTATGGGCGGTAGTTGTCTGCTCATGTGCTAATCAGACAGCACAACTGACAAAATCAGGGCTGAATCCTGATAATTTCAAGTGTCAGGTTGATGGCAAATCAACCAACCTGTACACTCTCGTAAATAATAATGGAGTCGAGGCTTGTATTACAAATTATGGAGGCCGACTTGTATCCTTGATGGTCCCTGACAAAGATGGGAAGTTGACTGACGTAGTGCTTGGTCATGACTCTATCGCTGATTATGTCAAAATTGATGGCAACTTCGGCGCAATAATCGGACGCTACGGTAACCGAATCAATCAAGGGCGATTTTCACTTGACGGAAAAGACTATCAGTTGCCACAGAACAACTTCGGACATTGTCTTCATGGTGGACCAAAAGGTTTTCATCACGTTGTATGGGATGCTGAACAACCAAATGATTCAACACTCCACCTGACTCATTTTTCTCCAAATGGAGAGTATGGATTCCCCGGCAACGTAAAGGTTGATGTTATATATACTCTCACTCATGATAACGCAGTGAGCATCACATATAATGCAACAACTGATGCACCTACAATTCTCAATCTTACCAATCACTCATACTTTAATTTGAGTGGTAATCCCTCGAATGATATCTGCAACGAGACCATTTGGTTTGATGCAGATGGATTTACTCCTATAGATTCCACATTCATGACCACCGGCGAAATCTTGGCTGTTGCCGGAACACCTTTTGATTTCACTACTGCTAAGCCGATTGGTAAGGATCTTTCGAGTGATAACGAGCAACTGAAGAATGGCAGAGGTTACGATCATAATATGGTTCTTCGCACTCCACGCGATACGTCAATGCCGGCAGCTATACTGACCGATTCAGTATCAGGAATTAAGATGGAAGTATTTACCATTGAACCGGGAATTCAGTTTTATATAGGAAACTTTCTTGACGGCACTGTTAAAGGTAAAAATGGTATTGCTTATCCCTATAGGTCCGCAATTTGTCTGGAAAGTCAGCATTATCCCGACAGTCCTAATAATGCACAATGGCCCTCGGTAGTAATCCGTCCGGGCGAAACGTACCGCAGTAATTGTACTTACAAATTTTCGACCCTTTAATATGAGGAATTTTGTCGTCTCATTGATGATGATGTTTGGGGGATTACTGGCTTGTGCTGGTAATGTCATCGAAACATCTGTGGAGTTTCAACGCAATCCTATCGGAATAGAATTGTCAGTGCCCCGTTTTTCGTGGAAGAATCTTTCTAACGATGGGAATGTGCAACAGTCATTCTATCGCATTAGAATTGCACGATCGGAATCTGATCTGGAGCACAGTAGACATCTTGTTTGGGATTCAGAGAAAGTCAATTCTACAGATTCTCATCTTATAGCCTATACCGGACCCGAACTGAACCCGAACTGAACCCAAATTGCACTTATTGGTGGGCGGTTACAATATGGTACTCAAATGGTGACAAGACTGAAAGTAAACCAGAGAAATTCCTTACATCAAGCAATGATACGATAAAATGGGCTGCATCGTGGATTGGTCTGAATGATTCTGCAAATATTATTGTTAAAGATAATAGAACTGTTTTACCGGTACGTTATATACGAAAACAGTTTCCGTTAGCTAAACAACCTGTTAAGGCGGTATTATCAATTTCAGGAATAGGATCATCATATTGTTATATAAATGGTCGAGCTGTTAGTGATGATATTTTCGGCCCCCTTCCTTCATGGTATGATACTTCCGTTCCTTACCTAACATACGATATAACGGATTTACTTACGATCGGTGATAATGTTATTGGTGTTACTTTGGGAAATGGACGATATTTTCCAATGAGAAAACACAGACTGAAAGCATGGGGCTTGCCAAGACTTATCGCTCAGGTTTATATTGAATATCCGGATGGTTCCATCGAAACTATTGATACAGATTCGTCATGGAAGGTTACAGCTAACGGACCGATCCGTTCTAATAACGAGTATGATGGAGAAATATATGATGCCTCAAAGGATCTTGGAGCTTGGACAGAAGTTGGCTATGATGACAGTGAATGGAGTACTGCAGTATTAATGAAAGCACCTAAAGGAAAACTGGTTGCGCAACGCTCACCGTCATTAAAAGTAATGGAAAGAATTAAGCCGATATCTATCAGAAAAGTTGATTCAAACCGATATATTGTCGAATGCAAGCATAGCGTGCTGTCACGTTTTCTTGTATAGGCTATACCAGAGCCTTCGTTAAAAAGCGTGTTCAGCACGCTTTTTTGCCATTACCTTATGATTTGTTGAATAAAATATACTCTATTTTATTCAATACAAAGATTTGATTGAATAAAAAT
>CAZAZA010000183.1:0-2745 GCA_964489495.1 uncultured Bacteroides sp. | reverse complement strand
TATAGCGCAGTAGATGGTTATTCTCAAATTTCATTCCGAGTATATATAGGAGGGCAATATATATTTAAGGAATTCACATTTGTAGAGGAATTGGGTCACTATAGATATGAGTTTTCGGACTGCTTCGATGATTTGTGCGGAATGATTCGCTTCAATAGCAGTAATTACATAGATGAGTTTTATTACAAAGATAAAAATGTTATCAGGACGGGAAATCCTTCGTGGACTCCTCCCGGTGAAAAGGAAGATGGTGCTTACATTAGTGTGGAGCAAATGCCCATGTATCCAGATGGAGACGTAGCCATTCTGAAATGGATTAACGATAATATCCGTTATCCGGCTGCGGCAAAAGACAGCGGTTTGCAGGGTAGAGTTGTTGTTAGGCTTGTTGTCACTAAGGACGGCTCGGTTGGCAAAGTTAAAGTTTTGCGTTCCGAGGGTTCCGTCCTTGACGAGGAAGCTATGCGCGTAGTGAAGAGCCTGCCTAAGTTCATACCCGGTAAAAAGAATGGTAAAGCCGTGGACGTATGGTATACTTTGCCCGTCACCTTCAAACTTGACAGCAGCGCCAAGTAACTACTTATTATGACCATGTACGGCATAACCGACATAGCATACAACCACGCGAACCAGGCGACTGACATATGGCTGTCGGAGGGGTGGCGCGTGGTTACGTCTTACGGCCCGGACGGGACGAAGCTGCGGAGCGCGCTGGCGAGCCCGGAGGGCTGGGGCGTGACGGTAAGGAAATATTTGGGCAACTTGGTGATCGAGGACGACAGGGTAGTTCAGCAGCTCTTCCCGGGCGGCTACTTCGATGCCGAGGGGAACGCCTACTATTATCTGACGGACTATCAGGGAAACGTGACCGGAGTGATCGACTCCAATGCGAAGATTGTTCAGGAGACGGGTTACTATCCATACGGAGAACCGTGGCTCGAACCTGAGGGCGACAACCCCTACCTCTACGGGGGCAAGGAGCGCGTGGCCTTGGGGGGAGTGCGCTACAGCGACTTCGGGCCTCGGCTGCTGAGCACCGCCTCGGGCTACTGGGGCTCACCCGACCCATTGCTTGAGAAAACTCCTGAACTTTCCCCTTACATCAACTGCGCCGCCAATCCCGTTCGCTACACTGACCCGACAGGGATGGAGGTGGTCTACAACATAAACGGTGACATCCTCGGTTGCACCAAAGAAGGATTCACCGGTGAGATTTTGATTTATTCAGGTGAAGGTATGTTAGATCCATCGAATTTTACAGTGGACGAACTATTCATTAATTACGTGGATACTTATTCTTACGACATGTTTGTTACAGGACAAAAAAAAATGTCAGATGAGGCTCATTCTAAGATCCTAACCAGTGTGGTAAGCCATTTTGAAGGTATGGATGTCTTTGGTCACAAATTCTCCTTGTCGGAGTTGGACGGTGGAAGAATTTGGTATGCACCAGAGAAAAAAGACAGTAACTGGGACACATCATTTTTCTCTATCAGATGCCGTTAAGCCAAGAATAAGTTACACAGGGGGAAAGGATTATGAGGCCACAGTGGAGAATTTTGCTTCAAGTGCCATAATTCACGAGTGGTATTCTCACGGCGTGCAGCACGTAGATGACAGATTCAATAACCACTCAAAGGCTTATTTCAACGTAATCTACAAAAATGCATTATGGGAAAAGACTACTCAGGATTATAAGAATTTTTATAAATCACAGTTTATCGATTTTTTAAGGAATAATGTTGAGTTTTATCAAAGATAACTGCGAAATCATAAATCTAATTATGATGGAACATGGTTGAAAAATATGATCCCTAACGACTTTAATATTTATTAATATACTGTCAAAATGAATATAAGCTATAAAATACGTATTATTCTTGGATGTCTCTTGGCTGATATCCTGTTCTGTTCTTGCGACATCAAAAACAAGCATACATATATAGGTGAAAACAAGCCAGATAGTTTTTCGCTACGAATTGTCCCTCCAAAACAAATCGAAGTTGAGAACTCCGTGGATTCAGCAACCGCAATTGATTCGTGTGTGATATGCTACTTGCGTGCGTATGAAGTCAAATTTACGGTTAAATCTATAACAAACAAAAAAACATCCGACTCATACAGTTGTCGGCTGTCTATGCCGGAATATGATACTCCAAGTATAGACTTGGAGAGTGGTGCGGGGGATTATATCATCCGTTCGGTGGATTCTTTGTTTGTAAGGAAATTGGTTCCACCGATAATCAGTGAAAAATGTGACAGTGATATGATTACCAGCGGAGACTTTCCACGAATCTCATTTAAAATTTTTATAGGGGATGAATCTCTTTATAAGAAATATGTGTTTTCAGAGAAGTATGATCACTATACGTATGAGTTTTCTGACTGCTTCTATGAATTGTGCGATATGATTTGCTTCAATAGCAGAAATTATATAAGTGAGTATTATTACCAAGATAAAAGCGACAAAGAGAATGGCTGTAGACCCACCTTAAGAAATGTATACACCAGTGTTGATGAGTGGCCTGAGTTTCCCGACGGAGAAGATGCTCTTGTGAAATGGGTTAACGAACATATCCGTTATCCGGCTGCGGCAAAAGACAGAGGTTTGTATGGCAGAGTTATCGTTCAGTTCGTTGTCACCAAGGACGGTTCGATAGGCAAGGTTAAGGTCGTTCGCTCAAAGGGACGAATCCTTGACGAGGAAGCCATACGCGTAGTTAAGAGCTTGCCTAAGTTCATACC
>CAZAZA010000182.1:489-2779 GCA_964489495.1 uncultured Bacteroides sp. | reverse complement strand
GAAACCGGTCTTACAAGAGACGTTAAAGGCAACAATTACCGCATTCAGACGCCGGTAGGCAATGTGGCTCAACCGCTAAAATAATTAATATGAGACAACTTAAATATCTGGCAATGGTATCCCTCTTGATATGTTGCATCTCTTCATGCTCCAACAAGAGTAATACTGATACCGGCGACTCATCACAAGCAGACACAACGCAGACAGAAATGACAACACCTGCAGACCACATAGTAACTCCAGAGTCAGCACGCACTCTGGCAAAGAAAGTCTCCGACAATGAGGTCTTGACCTCCGACGACTACAATGCAATGCTCGATTATGTATTGGTAATGGGCACAAAAATGGGAGAGGCCATGAAAAAGGTTGATATCGATGCCCTCACGAAGATTCCCGAGGAATATCCCGAATCCGATATCTTCCTCAAGGCTCTTGAGGATGCAGCGGCTTCCAACAAACTCGACAAAGGCCAGCTCGACAAAGCCAAGCAGTTCAAGAAACTCATAGGCGAAGACGAAATCTGATAAGGCTTGAGGAGTAAAAAACTAATCATAAACCAAAATCATGATGAAAAAATTCAAAATTCTTCTGGCAGCTGTATCCTGCTTCGCCCTCACGGGCTTTATAACAGCTTGCTCAGGCAGCTCGAAAGGGTCGAACGACAGCCCACCTGAAGAGAGCGAGGCTTCTGAAGAAGTTCAGCAGACCCCTTTCGAGGCTGCCGCACTGATTGTGAAAGACCTTCCGAATGATGACGACGAAATGACCGAAACCCAGACAAAAGAGTTTCTTGACCAGGCACAGTCTCTCTGCGAGGCAACCAACGGGAAACCCGCAGAAATCGAGATTGCTCCCGGTCTTGAAATAGGGCTCTCCAACGTGAGATATGAAGACTGGCGCCCCGGGAGCAACTCAATCGAGGTGGTTGTCAAAGGCGACTTCGACAAGAGTATGGCTGACTTCCGTGTTCTGTGTCTTGACAAAGACAATAAGATTGTATTCAACAACATGCTTTCAAATAATACGGATATAAATCACAAGCTTGTCAGCGGTTGGGTTGCTCCCGATAATGCCGGAAAATGGGGAAGCGTCGTTAGATTCGTTCTCGTTTCAACCGAAGTCGGAGACCCTCTTAAAACCGGTGACATATACAATCAATAGTAGTCGAAGAACCTATTGTTACTACCCTTGCTTCACTCCGATTATAATCGGAGTGAAGCAGACATTATGTGAAGCATATGAATATTAGAATTATAGGCATCTTGACAATCGCGCTGATGGTGGAAAGTTGTTCTGCCAGTTCTCACAAATGCGATAAAGGTACGACTGTAATGGATACACAAAAGGATGAACATGAAATAGCACCTCGAAAAGTCTCCGATGTGTTCTCATATTATGATTGGACAGACGGCAACGTAATCTACCGTCTTAATTCGCATAAGGGGGATGTCGACAATCACACAGGTGCTTATCATTCTTCTCCCCCATGTGAATCGTATGAGTGTTACGAATTCAGAGGTGAAACCTTGCTTGAAGGAGGGTATGGCATATGTATTGAGGGATATAATGAAAACTCATGGCATTCAGTAAACGGCGATGCGGAAGCTGTGGAATATCAATATGTAGGATGTACGGTTACTTTGCTCCCCGATATGGATGCCCTGGTATTCCTTAATGAGACAGACGATGTGATTGAAAATATTCTTATCCCTGTGCGTTACCCGATGCTATCGCCCGACCGAATACTTAAGAAGGTAATGGAAGATGATTATATCAAATATATGCTATGTGGCAGATTTAAGACCGTAGATGGCAGAACAGTGGCATTCGATTCCGAGACACGGAAGGCACAAGGAACTCTTTTCGGTGATTCGTCATTTGAAATCGTGACTCTTGATTTAACTCCAGCCCCGATTATTAAGATTAAAGAAAAATATTACTTCATCGAAAAACTTGATGGACTGATTAATCTTCTACAAGTCGACTTGGAGGAAGGCAACGGAATGGGGTTGAACCTGACAGGAGATAAAATAGCTCTCACGTGCTTAGATAAAGATTATTGGCCGGAATTGACCCGTAAGATTCTTACGGTTTCGGAATTACATAAATATGCCGGTTATAATCCTACGCCACGGTACGATGTTTCTGGAGAACAACTGAATCTGCATCGAAAAGATATGTTCGCCCGTATGCGTGAGAGTGTTATGGCAAAATATGATTATCAGGAATCTAAACTCCCCGGAGCCGCAAAAATCAACGTCCAAATACTCCACATGCTTGAGAATGACAA
>CAZAZA010000182.1:0-479 GCA_964489495.1 uncultured Bacteroides sp. | reverse complement strand
GTTCTTTATATAATTCTGAACTTTTTCCAAGTAACATATATAATATTATTTCTAAGGGTAATCCAATTAAGAATCACCAATCAAAGAATGAAATATTTGAGTTTGTTAAAGAACGTATTGGTAAGTGCTCTTCTCTTAGCTTGCTGTGGCACAGGAAAGGCCACAACATACCAGTATACAGGAACTGATTGTATACCACGCAGCAATGTTGAGATCCTTACCGGTGAAGCATGGACCGACGGTGAAGCGATCTATCGGTATCAACAGATACAGCAACCGTCTGATGCGGGTTCTGTTCATACGGATTCTGCAAAATATAAATGCTTTACCTTCAATGGCGTTACTCCGTCAGAAGATGATTATGACAGGTATCTTTTTTTAGAAGAACTTTCCAATGGACGATGGAGATCTGTCGATCTAAAAGATGTCCGATATTACAGGTATGCGGATTGCATTTTAACGTTTGATAATACCAGCGG
>CAZAZA010000181.1:0-2850 GCA_964489495.1 uncultured Bacteroides sp. | reverse complement strand
GGGACTGCGTTTCAACAGCAGCCTTCCTGATTCCGCTTAAGGGGAAACTGGCCGGGACACGTGCCGATGCCGGCAACGTATGTTCTCCCAACAAGGACTGCCTGTTGAACAACGGCATCCCGCACGACTTCAACCTCATTCCTACGGAGGATTCCGGAGAAATACAGATATTCCTCAAAATCAACGGGAAGAAATTGTCCATATCCACCACGCTACCGCCTCTGAGACGGGGAAGCATCACCGAACTGCGCCTTCATGTCAGCAATGGCAAACTTTCCGTAGGCAGCAGCTGGGTAGATACCAAACATCCGTTTGTGAAACCGTCCGTTTTCGGCACGGACTCTGTCCGCATCGGACATTTCCTGCAAAGGAATGGAACTCTGACCTCCAAATTCGATGAGAATACCCTTGCCTGTGTCATCCAGACAGACGGGCGACACGGCAAAGCCGTTGCCTTGGACGACAACAGTACGAGCAACTGGTTCGGGAAGAAGTCTTTCCGAACCGGCCATATCTTCGATACGGCTGACGGCAAGTTGCGTGAGGGATATTTCGGACAGCCGCAGGAGGATGAGGAACATATCGTGTTCAGCCCTCGCATCCGATATCCGGGCAGTTGTGCATTGGGCTTCGACGACGGAGCCGCACTCACGCAGGGCATACTCCGCCATGCGGACAGCCGTGCTCTCAAGAACTTCCAGAACAAGCGTGTGTTGCCGTCGGCCTACATACCGTCGCTTGCGGAGATGGCCCGGCTTGCCTACCATCTTGAAAAGCACAAGGACAGCATGCCTGCCTTTTTCAAGATGCCGGAAGGCATCTATGCCACCTCCAGCGAATCCGGCGAGGACACTTTCTATTCGATTGACATGACCGGATGGTTCGTCACCGCCTACAATTCCAAGGAGCACAGCGATATGAAAACAAGGCTCTTTTATCTATTCTAATCCACATCAATAAATATAAAAGAACAATGGCAGACAAAACAGGCACATTCATTCTTCGGTTACGGGAGTTTGGAAGTAATTCCGTATCTATGGTTCCCCTCCCGAAGCATTTTGAAATAAGTGCGGAATTTACAGATAATTATGAAGATGGTAAAGAACCAACCCAGCTATATCTGGTGATAAGCATTAACAGTGTGGAAGACCATGAAGGCAACGGGGATAGCCATGTGCATATTTTCTTATTCCCCGAAGTCAAGATTCCCCTGAAATATTTCGGTGAGTTTGTCATCGAAGAAGCAGGTGAAAGGGTAATAGACGAAATGATTGATTATATCAGTTGGGACATCGCTGCGTACCTGATAGATGATGACGAGGACAAAGAACCCTATTTTGACATCATAGAGTATGAGCCATACTGGAGAGAGCATCTGAACAAATGTATCAGCAACGAGCTGAAAGAATGGGGTGAACAAAACACGGATAAAGACAAATGACTTGGTACGTTATCATATTCTTTGCAGCAGTGCTTATCGGTATGGCAATCTCGGTGGCCGCTTTCGGAACGGGAGGCAAACGCAAGCGTGTCTTCCGTGACATCTATTTCTCCGTGGAGGACAATGACGGCATTGGTGTCATTTACACCAAGACCGGCGAGTATTCCGCCATACTTGAAATAGAGAACCCCGTGCAGAAGTATTCTGCCGACGCTGACCGCTATTACGATTTCTGCCATCTGTTCTCGGCGGTGGTACAGACCCTCGGCGAGGGCTATGCCATACACAAACAGGATGTGTTCTCCCGCCGTGGGTTCGTGCAGGCGGACGCAAAGGAAAAAGAGTTCCTGTCAAGATCCTATTTCTCCTATTTTGAAGGCCGTCCTTATACCGATACGCGCACCTGCCTTGTCATTACGCAGGAATCGAAGAAAGGGAAACTGTATTCGTTCGATTTGAAGAAATGGAAGGACTTCCTTGTGAAGATACGCAAGGTGAAGGACCAGTTGCGTGACGGCGGCATGAAGGTGAGGTTCCTGACGGCCGACGAATGTGACAGCTATGTTGACCGGTATTTCACGCTGGACTTCAATAGTCCGGTCGTCGCCATGAATAATTTCAAGGTAGATGACGAGGGCATCGGCATGGGTGACCGCAAATGTCGCGTGTTCTCCCTTGTCGATGTGGACTGTGCCGGGCTTCCTTCCCTTGTCCGTCCTTTCACCAATGTGGAGGTGAACAACACAGGGATGCCCCTTGACCTCATGTCCGCCATCGACAGCATCCCGGAAGCCGAGACCGTCATCTACAACCAGATGATTTTCATTCCCAACCAAAAGCGGGAACTTTCCGCTCTTGAAAAGAAGAAAAACCGTCACGCCTCCATCCCCAATCCGAGCAACCAGATTGCCGTGGAGGACATCAAGCAGGTGCAGGAAGTGGTGGCACGCGAGGGCAAGCAGCTTGTATATACACACTTCAACCTCGTTGTATGCTGTCCACGTAATGCAGATATGCAGAAGCCCGTGAACCATCTTGAAAACATGTTCGGGCGCATGGGCATCCATATCTCCAAGCGTGCCTACAACCAGCTTGAGCTGTTCGTGAACTCGTTTCCCGGCAACTGCTACAACATGGATCCCGAGTACGACCGTTTTCTCACCCTGTCGGACGCCGCCACCTGCCTTATGTATAAGGAGCATGTGCAGCGCAGCGAGGACACCCCGCTGAAGATATACTATACTGACCGGAAAGGGATGCCCGTAGCCATCGACATCACCGGCAAGGAGGGTAAGGTCAAGATGACCGACAACTCCAATTTCTTCTGTTTAGGACCATCGGGAAGCGGCAAGAGCTTCCACATGGAGTTTCGGAGGGCAAAACGGCGACAAACGGCTGCAAAAATCGGT
>CAZAZA010000180.1:0-2853 GCA_964489495.1 uncultured Bacteroides sp. | reverse complement strand
ACGGGTGACATTCGAGAATATCACCGTGCCGCAGCACAAGGAGATTCTTGACAAAGTGTTTGCCGGTGGAACGGTCAAGGGTTACAATACGCTTGTCGCCAGACTGCGTGAACAGTATGCGGAAACCGGCTATAAGCGCGGGCGCACCTCGTTCGTGATGTGGCTCAAGCATCTTATGGCAAAGGGCATCGTCGTTAAGGACGGCAGGGAATACAGGTATGACAGGGACAAACTAACGGATTTGAGAAATTGAACATGGCAGTGAATTTCGGGGAAATCAAGCGAATCGACATTATCGGTTATCTTGAAAGGATTGGCATCCGTCCGGTGCGCAATTACCAGACCTACGCGCTTTACCATGCTCCATACCGGGAGGACAGGCATCCGTCGTTCAAGGTCAGCCGTAAGAAAAACCGTTGGTACGACCTTGCCACGATGGAAAGCGGCGACATCATCGACCTCGGCAAGATGATGTACAACACCAGCGACATCATGGAAGTAATCAGGCATATCCAGAACTACACCACGACGGAACTTGTCATCAGGGAACGCTTGCCGTCCGAGCTACAGGGTGAACGTGCCGGAACATTCCAGAATGTAACCGTGAGGCAGCTTTCCAACGAGAAACTGCTGGCATACCTCGGTTCCAGGGGTATAGACCGCACCGTTGCGGCGGAGTTCTGCCGGGAGATACACTTCTCGCTCGGATGCCGCCATTACTACGGCATCGGTTTCGGGAATGTCCAGGGCGGCTATGAGGTGAGGAATCCGTTCTTCAAGGGAACGGTCGGGCAAAAGGATGTGTCGCTCATACAGATGGCGGGCGGCAATGACCTGTGTACCGTCTTTGAGGGATTCATGGATTTCCTGTCCTACATGACCTTATGCCGCCGTTCGGATTTTACGCCGTTTGCCGAGACAATGGATTTCGTGGTGCTTAACTCCGTTTCCAACCTCCGCAAGGCGATGAAATGGCTCGCGCCTTATCCGACCGTCACCTGCTGTCTCGACAATGACGATGCCGGGCGCAGGGCTGTGGATGCGCTTAACGAAGCCCGTGACGGGATACATGACGCATCGGGTGTCTATGAGGGTTACAAAGACCTTAACGATTTCCTCCGTGGCAAGCGTTTTTGTCCCTGACTTTGGAAAACATTATGAATAACAGACGGCATATATTCAATAGTGATATATGCCGTCTGTTTAATATGATGGTAATCCCGATTTCGATTAATCAGCCTGTTCAATAATTTCCCAATAACCTTTTCTGTTGCTGCCTGCACGACGAATAATGCCTTGCTCTTTAAGCAATTTCAAGTATTTTTTCACCATCCTGTCTGATACATTGGATTCTTTTGCCAAAAATTCTATTGTAGCTCCCGGAAATTTTCGAAGCACATTTAAGAAAATAGACAACTGCTCCGCCAAGATTGGGGAACTTTGGGGAACTTTGGGGAACTTTGGGGAACTTTGGGGAATCATATCCTTTGCCCCATTCCCGACACCGTAATTCAGATTATAGAGCGTGAGTACAAAATCGTAGTTGTCCGAATAGAATTTCGGATGTAACTCTTCCCGATAATTGGCCTGAAGGTTGTAGTCCTGACATATTTTCTTGAATCCACTGCCTCGGCGTTCCATGTATTTGAGACGGCTGAATATGTCGGCAAGGACAGGATTGCGGCGGCGCGACCTGATGCGTAAGATGTCGCAATCTTGAACAGGCTTGTTCTCATACATACCTCCCGGAGAAGAAATCTCTATACGGTCATCGAAGATGTCTATATGAACTTCACCTCCGATTTCAATGTAAGACCTGTGTATCAGAGCGTTTACCAATCCTTCAAGGATGCTATCTTCGGGATATCCGGGCAATTCCACACGTCCATCCGGTGTCTTGTACCACATCTTTCTGGAATTGCGCCTACAGAAATCAAGTCCCTCCTGCAACAATATAACAAGGCTGCCTGACACTTCCATATCGTCAAGGGCATCCATTATTCCATGCGCCTGGTCGAGACCGTTCCAACGGGTACAGAACAAGCGTGAATGGCGGATAGGACTTTCATCCGCCAGCAATGCACCGGCATTGGTGAGGCGTCCGTCCGCACTCATGATGCCCCATGATTCGTAATCATCGTCGGTAAATTCCTTGCCTGTCCTGGCATGAAAAACCGACCGCAGTTTGGTGAAAGCATAATTCTCGAACTTATAGTCTGACAACAGACTGTCATACGACTGGTGAGTACCACGCAACACCAGTTCCCTGAGCATATTGGCCGTTGCAGGAACACTTTCATTACCGAGACGGCAGAATGCAATCTGCTGTCCATCTCCCATATAATAATATGGCGTGATGTTTCCCGGCTCAACACGGACAATCATCAATGTCTTTCCGTCAATCTTCTCGAATGAAAGCGAGAACTCCGGTACTGGATCCAGTTTCGTCTTAACAATCTCGCTGAATTTTTCCGCTGTAAATTGTGGGTTCTCCAATCCAGTCACAGTGTCATCATCGGCCACACCGAAAATCAGAAAGCCGCCCCGCCCGTTGGCAAAGGCAGAAACGCTCTTGCACCAACTCTTCGGCTTGTTGGTCTCAAGCTGCTGTTTCTTGTCATAGTCGGTTGTCTCTCCGATGAAATGTGCGAGGTCTGTCACCATGTTTTTGTGAATTTGGGTGCAAAGGTAACAAAAAAATCTCACAAAATCTTGATTTACAGGAGAAAATTGATATTTTGAGCGTCAGTCAGTTTGTTTTAATGCTAATTTTGTAATGATTTTACTTAAAATAAAGATAAAAGTGGCTGTGCTTCATATTTTGAAGCATACACCAGTACCATTGATAATGAC
>CAZAZA010000179.1:0-2869 GCA_964489495.1 uncultured Bacteroides sp. | reverse complement strand
CGAGGAGTCTTATAACGAGTTGCGTTATAAGACTTCTTGGCCGACAAGAGAGCAGCTGATCAAGAGCTCGATTATAGTACTGATCGCTTCCGTTATAATCGCTATTGTAATCTTTGTAATGGATCAGATCGTTGACGGCTTTATGCACTTGATTTACGGACTTGCTAATTAACTTTCAATAGACGAATCGATGGCTGAAGATCAAAAGGCATGGTATGTGCTTCGCGCAATTTCAGGCAAGGAGGCTAAGGTAAAGGAGGTTCTGGACGCTCAGATCAGAAACACCGACCTTGGCAAATATCTGTTTCAGGTGTTGATTCCGACAGAGAAAGTGTTGACGGTGCGTAATGGCAAGAAGGTTGTCAAGGAGCGTAACCTTTATTCGGGGTACGTCTTCATTGAGGCCATTCTCCATGGCGAGGTCATGCACCAGCTGCGCAATACCACGAATGTGATAGATTTCCTTGGCGGGTATGGCAAGGGCACAGCGCCCGAGCCGCTCCGACAGAGTGAGGTCATGCGCATGCTTGGTACGGCTGACGAACTCAACGAGGTTGTCGATGACGGACTCAACGACTATATGGTCGGAGAGACAGTCAAAGTGAACTTCGGACCGTTTACCGGTTTCACCGGTGTGATTGAGGAAGTCAATCAGGAGAAGAAAAAGCTTAAAGTAATGGTCAAGATATTTGGCCGAAAGACACCTCTCGAACTGGAAAATTCGCAAGTAGAGCGAGTCAAGGATTAACGGATGCCGGTCATTGGTTACGCAGTGGCCGACAATCGTGTTTTTTGACAAGCAACATCACCAATATCTAAAATTTCAGATTAAAAATGGCTAAAGAAATTGCTGGACAAATCAAATTGCAGATTAAGGGTGGCGCAGCAAATCCATCACCGCCAGTAGGACCTGCTCTGGGTTCGAAGGGCATCAATATAATGGAGTTTTGCAAGCAGTTCAATGCGCGCACACAAGACAAGGCTGGCAAAGTTCTCCCGGTAGTAATCACCTATTACACCGACAAGAGCTTTGACTTCGTTGTCAAGACCCCGCCTGTAGCAATTCAGCTTCTCGAAGCGAGCAAGGTAAAGAGCGGCTCGCGTGAGCCTAACCGCAATAAGGTAGCTGAAATCACCTGGGATCAGGTCAAGGCTATTGCCGAAGACAAGATGCCGGACCTCAACTGCTTCACAGTTGATTCAGCTATGCGCATGGTAGCCGGTACAGCCAGATCAATGGGTATCACCGTTAAAGGAGCATTCCCTGAAAATAACTGATAAACTTCAATTGAAATGAGTAAACTTACAAAGAATCAAAAGTTGGCCCAAGAGAAGATTGAAGCTGGGAAGAGCTATACGCTTGCCGAGGCTGTCGAAAAGGTGAAGGAGATAACCTACACCAAATTCGATGCTTCGCTGGATATAGACGTGCGTCTTGGCGTAGATCCCCGTAAGGCCGACCAGATGGTGCGTGGCGTTGTAACGCTGCCCCACGGCACGGGCAAGCAGGTTAAAGTGCTTGTACTGTGTAATCCGGATACGGAGAATGCAGCAAAGGAAGCGGGAGCCGACTATGTAGGTCTTGATGAGTATATCGAGAAAATCAAGGGAGGATGGACTGATGTAGACGTTATCATCACACAGCCCGCACTCATGGGTAAGATCGGTATGCTTGGACGTATTCTCGGTCCGCGCGGACTTATGCCTAACCCGAAGAGCGGTACAGTCACAAACGACGTGGCTAAGGCTGTAGAGGAAGTTAAGAAGGGTAAGATTGACTTCAAGGTCGACAAGAACGGTATCGTTCATTCATCGATCGGCAAAGTTTCATTTACTCCCGATCAGATGCGTGACAACGCACGTGAGTTTATCAACACCCTCGTTAAGCTCAAACCTGCAACCGCCAAGGGAACATACATCAAGAGTGTCTACCTTTCGAGTACGATGTCACCGGGCGTCAAGGTCGATGTAAAGTCGGTCGACGAATAAACCACCTAAACGACAAAGACAATGAAAAAGGAAGATAAGAAACTCATTATAGACAATATTGCCGAGGTCGTAAAGCAGTATCCCAATTTCTATATTGTTGAGACTGCCGGGCTCGATGCAGCAAAGACAAGCGAGTTCCGTCGTGCCTGCTTTAAAGCCGGCATCAAACTCGTTGTAGTGAAGAACACACTTCTTCACAAAGCGCTTGAGTCGCTGCCCGAAGATTACTCGGAGATATATCCCGCGCTCGCCGGTCCTTCATCGCTGATGTGCACGGAAGTGGCCAATGCCCCTGCCAAGCTCATCAAAGACTTCGTTAAGAAGGACGACAAACTCCCCTTGCTCAAAGGAGCATATGTTGAAGGCACAGTATATCTTGGCGCAAATCAGCTCGAAACCCTCTCGACAATCAAGAGCAAGAACGAGCTTATCGCCGATGTCGTTGCCCTTCTCCAGTCGCCCGCCAAGAACGTTATCTCCGCTCTTCAGTCAGGCGCCAACAAGCTCCATGGCATCTTAGAGACGCTCTCCAAGAAGGAGGCATAAAAAACCCCAACAAACCCAAGAAAATAACAACAAATAAATATCTACTAAAATGGCAGATTTGAAAGCATTTGCAGAACAACTTGTTAACCTCTCTGTAAAGGAAGTAAACGAACTCGCTCAGATCCTTAAGGACGAATATGGCATCGAACCCGCAGCTGCTGCTGTAGCTGTTGCAGCCGGCCCCGCAGCCGGTGCTCCTGCTGAGGAAGAGAAGTCGTCGTTCGACGTTGTCCTCAAATCAGCCGGCGCAAGCAAGCTCGCCGTTGTTAAGCTCGTCAAAGAACTCACCGGTCTTGGCCTGAAGGAGGCTAAGGAAATGGTCGACGGTGCTCCC
>CAZAZA010000178.1:0-2873 GCA_964489495.1 uncultured Bacteroides sp. | reverse complement strand
ATAACGTTTGAAAATGGATTTCATTGCATTAACTATTTAATAAAACATACTTATTTCTTGTCATTTATATGAAACGACGCATAGGGGGATATACAGGTGATTGCTGCGGCGCAACTTTCCTTATCTGCGAAGTGTCAATGATTTTCGGTGTTGTAATAACTTTAGCATTATGAGACTTGTCTTTATCCGTCATACATCTGTAAAAGTCCCGAAAGGTATCTGCTACGGAGATACAGATGTAGAATTGGCTTCCACCTTCCCGATAGAAGCACAAGCCGTTAAAGACAAACTCCGCGCTTACCGGTTTGAGACAACTTATTGCAGCCCTCTTTCACGATGCGTACGACTGGCTGAATTCTGTGGATTTCCTGATGCAATAAAAGATAATCGACTCAAAGAAATCAATTTCGGCGACTGGGAAATGAAATCATATGACGATATTACAGACCCGATACTTCAGGATTGGTTCGAAGATTATATAAATGTTCGGCCTCCGAAAGGAGAGTCAGTATTGGATCAGAAAAAACGACTTGAAGAATTCGTTACCGACATCAAAAATCATTATAGCGAATCACCGATAGGCATATTCACCCACGGTGGCATTCTTATCAATGCTCTCGTAACCTATGGCAATAAGACATATAGCGAAGTATACAATGATGTTCCTCCTTATGGGGCTATAATAGAAATAGAAGTCTGACACCCAAAGTCACGATAATCATAATTATTTCTACCTGTCGGTTTACGGAAACAGCTTTATCTGCATCAAAAGTTGTGAAATCTCGATGATTTTCGCCGATGTAAGGTTTATAAACGCTTTCGCCGAAATAATCGTGAGTACCTCCAAACCGGCAATCAAGTATGCCTGCCAGAGCAGCCTCAGGATAGCCGCTGTTTGGACTTGCATGTTTGCTGCCAAATCTCTTCACAAATAACAAAAGGCTCATTCGACCGGAAACGACCACCATGAGAAAAGCAGTTATTCGAGCAGGCAAACAATTGGCAATATCATCTATTCTTGCGGCAACGCAACCAAAAGCACGATACCTCTCATTTTTATATCCGATCATTGAATCGAGAGTATTCACCATCTTGTAAGCCATCATTCCCGGCACTCCCAAAATGGCATACCAGAAAAGAGGAGCCACAACTCCGTCACTAAGGTTTTCAGCAAGAGTTTCAAGCGCAGCAGTTCTGATCTCTTGCGGTGAAAGGCCTGATGTATCTCTTCCGACTATTCTTCCAACCTGAAGTCTTCCATTTTCAAGAGAGATGTCAACGGCAGAAAACACAGCTTTAACCTCTTTTATAAGAGTAGTTCCTGCAAGACAATAAAAGATCAGAATCGCTTTAACGACAACACTAATCCAAGTCTCGTCAGAGAGTACATGAAGAGAAAACCATGTCAAGCCAAAAACACCGCCAATAAGAATTACAGCCGTCAGACCACCTTTCAGGCGACGATATGAACCTCGGTTTAATATATGTTCAAGGCCTCCAATTATTTTACCAAACAAAACAACAGGGTGTGGCAAACGCTCCGGGTCTCCAAATAATAAATCAAGTGACCATCCTATAAGCAGGGGAAGAATAGTTATAACGACATCCATTCCTTTATACTTTTTATGAAAATATCATTTTCTTCACGACTTTGAGCTGCAATTCTGAAATGACCTGGAGTGAGTCCTTCGAAATTTGAAGCATCCCGAATGAGTATTCCATGATTCTCAACCATCCAATCTTTAAGTTGCGAAGCCTTACCATAAGGAAGTTTTGCCAATAAAAAGTTGCAATCTGTCGGTTCCACTGCCACTCCGAGTGCTCGGAGAGCCTGAGAAAGACGTTCGGCTTCTGCATGCAATGAAAGACTATCAATTCTATAATCCCGGCTATTATCAAGAAGATAATGTGCAGCTTCAATAGCCACAGAGTTTACTGACCATGGCATTCGTAGTTTGTGAAGGGCTTGAAGCAGACTGACCGGACCAATAGCATAGCCTATCCTCAAACCGGGTATCATAAACTGTTTTGTCAGGGAGTGCAGTACCACGACATTTTTCCTACTTACCACATCATCCATCGAAAGTACTGCCTTTACGGAATATAGAGCATAAGCCTGATCAATAATAAACACTTTGTCCTGGCAACGGTCAATTATTGCGAGTAGTTCTTTCCTGACAAAAACCCGTCCTGTCGGATTATTGGGGTTGCATAGCCATACTACATCCGCATCACATGCTTCAATCTCATTAATAGAATTAATGAATAATATTGAATGTGAAAACACCTTTGCAGCATCCTGATACTCCCGGAATGTAGGAACAGTTATTGCGGATTTTTTGCCTGCAAAAAGATGAGCTAAAAGGTATATTGCTTCCGTAGCGCCGTTTGTCACAACAATGTTTTCATCCGGTACATTATGAATTAATGCAAGATGTTTTTCCACACTTAGTGGTGTTGGTTCAGGGTAATTGCTGAAAATAGCACCACATTTACGTAAATGGTCCAACAATCCGTCGTGATTGACTTTCTGAGGGATATTGGTACTGAAATTTATCTTGACCTTTCCATCGAATCGGAACAAGTCATCTCCATGTCCGTCAATCATTTTTCCTAATAATATTATAAATCTTATCCATATCAATATATTTCCTAAGCCAGTCAGCTAAAAGATCATATTGCTGATTTCTAAAAGATATAGGATCTAAGTTTTCGCTCTCTTTATGTTTTAAATACGGACTCAGAATCAGGTCAATAACAGAAGGATTATCAAGAATACCGTGAATATAACTTCCAAAACATTTCTCATCGACCATACATCCATCACTTGTGCCGTCATCAAGATGTATAAAAGGATGTTTAGTTTCGGTACG
>CAZAZA010000177.1:0-2877 GCA_964489495.1 uncultured Bacteroides sp. | reverse complement strand
CCGCAAAGACTTCATCGCCGACCAAGTACGCCGACTTGCCGGTTGGTATGGTTATAGTGAAAATAATGGTTTTGGAGGTAAAGAACAAGAACCTTGTACAATTGGCATTTATCGCTTAACAATGAAGTCGAACTCCGATAACTTCCGTCAGTCTTCGATTCAGGGCGTGATGAAACGCATAAAGGCAAAAGGGGCGCAGGTAATTATATACGAGCCTACACTAGAAGACGGCACAACTTTTTTTGGCAGTCTCGTTGTCAACGACCTTGCCAAATTCAAAGAGATGTCGCATGCAATTGTCGCCAACCGTTACGATTCATGCCTTGATAACGTAAAAGCAAAAGTTTATACTCGCGACATTTTCAAACGCGACTGATTATATATCCTGAAATGCTGGAAAACTACGTCTTGCGTACCGTAAAGAAATAGTCTGAATCGTGTACAAGGCGATTTATCGTAATGAACGATGAGTGATCTAATATATAGCCGAGCTTTTTTATCCCATAGCAGTTTTGACAAACCCTTAGTTGAGAAAATCGCTAAGGCAATGGGTAACAAATGTGTTTACGACAACATGGCATTCGAGCCTGGTATGCCAACCCTTAACGAAATTCTCAGGGGGATGTCGCTAAGTGAAGTCTTTGTGCTATTCATCTCTGATACCGCATTAGAATCTGACTGGGTCAAAGCAGAAATATCCAATGCCAAAGATATGTCAGCCGATGACATAAAACGTATCCTCCCGATCATTATTGACAAGAACATCAGACATGACGATGACCGTATTCCTAAATGGCTGAAAGACAGTTATAACATCCAATTTATTGACAACGAGAACATAATACTCAACAAAATATACACAAGACTGAGGATGTTTGCACTCTCTAAGAACTCCTCAAATCAAAAAGAGACATTCGTAGGTCGTTCCAAACTCTTCGACCAATTCAATACCGCGATAAGTTCATCTATCGACCTCACACCGACCTACATTATAGCTTATAATTATCTAACCGGTATTGGACGACGTGCCTTTATGAAGGAAGCTCTGCGCCGGATGCAGCTTCTCGAACGTTTTCAGGAACCAATCGTAGTGTCGCTGAACAAATATGAAAGTCTTGAATCATTTATATATCAATTAAATTCAATTAAGAAAATCCCTGAAATATGGGAACTTGACCTTTCAAAGAAGACGATTGAAGAAAAAATAGAAATTGCGAAGGATTTGGTGCAGAAATTTGTTGACGCATGCGAACTCATTTTTATAGAAGATGACGGCTCTTTCATCCTTCCAACACATAAAATTGCTTCCTGGTTCCAGTCGATTATTGATGACACGAGATTCAAAAACCGCCTAACAGTTGTTTTGATATCTCATTTCCGTCCGGATCACACAAACATCAGGTCAACAGCCAACCTTGGACTCAGCTTCCCCATTGACGAACTCAGCAAGGAAGACACCCTCACTCTGTTCCGACTTCTACTTCGCAATAACCGTAACAGCATAAAAGCCACAGATGAAGATATTAAATCTATCGCCGATGTTCTCACCGGTGTTCCGGCACAGGTTTATTATGCTATAGAATTACTTCGCTGTGATCGAGCTTATGCTCTTGTACATCTCAATGAAATCAAAACGTATTCTGATACTTTCCCGATTTCTTTACTAAACGAGCTCAAAAAAAATACAGATGCTCTGCAACTACTTATTTTTCTGAGCAAAGAGGATATTGTTAGCTTAGAAATTATCGAACAGGTATTTGGGGAAACTGTCAATGTCAACGAATCTCTCTCAACCCTCTCAGATTACGGGTGTATCTCTATGGTAATGGGCAATCTTGGATTTATCAAGCTGAGTCCAACTGTAGCACGCTTCATCCAACGGTCAGAAATATCCTTAGACAGCAATGTCCAACATGCTTATGAGCAGACTATTTCAAATTTTGACCAAAAGAATCTCGATGAATTACTACGTGAAGATTATTCAAAATTTGTAATCAGTCTGCGCGCTTTCATTGCAACTGGCAAAACAATTCCGGAGAAATACTTTATGCCATCACTTGTCTTAAAAAGCATAATCCAAGAATATAACAACGGAAAATATGAGTATGTTGTTGAATTATGCAAAAGTTTGCTTGCAAACAAAACATTTGACAATGAAATCGAATGGAGTACGCGTTATCGTCTAAGTATGGCCTACGCCCGTTTAAACAAGACGGATGAATTTTTTGATTCTCTTTCTTACTTCAAAGAAAATGGAAACCTCTTGGATGTCAATTTCATGCTAGGTTTTTATCATCGCATACGTGATAAACATGACCGAGCTCTCGAATATTTCGAGAAAGCACTCAGTATAAATCCAAATCATCAGAGTTCTTTGCGTGAAAAAGTGAACAGCCTTCTCGCAATCGAAAGATTCGATGATGCCCTTGATTTGGCAAGAGCGAACTATCAGGCAAACAAAACTGATGTTCTTCATGCCCATGCTTACTTCAAAGCCCTTATTTGCTCAAAAACAAAAAACATGCAATCAGTAGCCGAGATCGACATCATTATGGAGCAAATTCAGAAAAGCAAGGACAAACGAGCTTATGATATTCTCCGATGCATGGAAGGAGAATATGCATTCTATGTCAATCACGATCAAAAACGTGCCGAGGATCTGCTTAACGAAGCTATTCATATTAACTCCAACAAAGAATATGCAAAACGAGCACTACAACGAATTTACAGAATAACAGGAAACAAAGCAAAAGACGAAAAAGTGAAGCTGTAAGCGTCCAAATTTGACGTCTATGCTCGCACGTGATTAAGAACTACCTTTGGTAAGCGTGTAAAAATGACGTCTTGCGAGCCCTAAAACCAATGCCGACCTTTGTT
>CAZAZA010000176.1:0-2898 GCA_964489495.1 uncultured Bacteroides sp. | reverse complement strand
CATACTTTGTGGGATGCAGCGAAAGGAATGCTGCGCCGAAGCAAGCCGAGAATGTAGGAGTCGGTTCTGTGATACCGCGCTCTGTACCGGCGAGTTTAGCAGTGAAGCCCGAGAGGAAGTAGTATTTGGTCTGCTCCGGAGTCAGAATCGACACGGGAGGAAGAACGCCGAATGCATCAGCTGAAAGGAAGATTACATTCTTTGCAGCCGGACCCTTGCTGGGAACCTGGATGTTCTTGATGTGGTCGATCGGATAGCTTACGCGGGTATTCTCTGTAACGCTCTTGTCAGCGAAATCGATATCGCCTTCGCAGTTAACAGTGACATTCTCGAGAAGTGCGTCACGACGGATGGCGTTGTAAATGTCAGGTTCGCTGTCCTTGTCAAGGTTGATAACCTTAGCGTAGCAGCCGCCCTCGTAGTTGAATACGCCGTTGTCGTCCCAGCCGTGCTCGTCGTCACCGATAAGCTTACGTTTCGGGTCGGTCGATAGAGTGGTTTTGCCTGTGCCCGAGAGGCCGAAGAAGATGGCGGTGTTTTCACCTTCCATATCGGTGTTGGCCGAGCAGTGCATCGAAGCAATCCCGCGAAGAGGGTTATAGTAGTTCATGATCGAGAACATGCCCTTCTTCATCTCGCCACCGTACCATGTGTTAATGATAAGCTGCATTCTGTGCTTGAGGCTGAATGCTACGCATGTCTCTGAATTGATTCCAAGTTCTTTCCAGTTCTCAACCTTTGCCTTTGAAGCGTTGAGCACCACGAAATCGGGCTTGAAGTCGGCCAGCTCCTCTTTGGTCGGACGTACAAACATGTTGGTCACGAAATGTGCCTGCCATGCAACTTCCATCACAAAGCGTACAGCCAGACGGGTGTCTACGTTAGTGCCGCAGAAGGCGTCGACCACATACAGAGTCTTGTCTGAGAGTTCCTTGTCGGCAATGCCCTTGAGAACGTCCCAAGTTTTCTCGCTAATGGGCTTATTGTCGTTCTTGTATTCCTCAGTTGTCCACCAGATGGTGTCCTTGCTGACTTCGTCCTCTACGAAGAACTTGTCTTTGGGCGAACGGCCGGTATAAACTCCGGTCATCACGTTCACGGCATCGAGGTTTGAAAGCTGAGCGCGTTCGTAACCGGTCAGGTTGCGATTCATCTCATCGTAGAAGAGCTCCTCGTAGCTGGGATTGTGGATCACCTTGGCTCCGGTGATACCATACTGAGTTAAATCGATTGTACTCATTATTGTTAGACTTGAAAAATATGGTTAATGTTTCATTTTTATTTAGCAGATTCGCGGGAAACAACCGACTTCGTGGAAGTCCCTTGTTTTCCAAGTGCAAAGTTAGATACTTTTTTTATATATCCATACTCCATTAAGGAAATTTTTCTTTATTTTTTTATTCCGTTCTTTTGCCTAACGCTCCAGCACCTCGCGAAGTTAGATAAAGGTGAGAATTTTTGTCTTTTTTCACCTTTGGATTTCTATTGACGTACATATAGTAATATAGCATCCTGGTGTCAATACGGCAACAATTGCTTTACAAATCACCCGAAAGTGTGGTCAAATAGTGACAAAACTTAAATAATCGAAATTACGTCTGTATTTTTTGCGATTTCTCCACTTTTATTTTGTAACTTTGCCCTTGATACATCATCTAAACGCCGCTCCTCCCCTCACGATGCGTTTAGGCTGAGAGTACACAATTACATAAGATTAACAACCCGGCGGAATAGAGATTCCCGTTATCGGCTAACTTATATTTTCTGGTAATGAGTTTCTGACTCATATTCCCTCTGTCTGTCAAACCGCCAAATTTGTAGCGTCCGTTGGGAATAAGTCGATTCTGTCCGCTTATGATATTAGGCGGACCGACACGGCCTATTTTTGTGGACCGGGCGCTTGGCGGTGCCTCAGACAGGGAATAGATCGGTCGGTTCCGCCTATTTTTTTTTGAGAGAGAATCATGGACAACATCTTCATTGGACGTCAAATCGAAGAAGAACTTCGCAACCAAAACCGCTCCGTCGTATGGTTCGCAACCAAGCTTGACTGCAACCGCACGACAGTGTATAAAATCTTCGGTAAAGAAAGTATCGACACAGAGTTGCTTCTGCGTATTTCCAACATATTGAAACGCAATTTCTTTACAAGCTACACGAGACGTCTTTCAATATGATCCGTAATGCCGATTTGGGAATCCGGGGCTTTTATGCTATATTTGTCCCCAGTAACCAAATCAACAAATAATGACAAAAAGCTCTCTATACACACGCTCCGGCGACTCAGGCTCAACTTCGCTGGTCGGTGGCGAACGGGTATCAAAGGATTCTGCCCGTCTCGAAGCCTACGGAACTGTTGACGAACTCAATTCATGGATAGGGATGGTGGACGCAACAGCCGCACCACTACCCGATACTCTCTCTCGCGACTTATGGAAAACTGTCCAAAGCAGGCTTTTCGACATAGGGTCATATCTTGCGACACCTCCCGACAGCAGTTTTGCTGCAATGACAGCCAACCCTATTGCCTCAGACGACATCGAAATGCTCGAAAACGCTATTGACTGTATTGACGCTACACTGCCCAAATTATCGTCATTTGTAATCCCCGGGGGGACAGTAGCCTCATGCAACGCACACGTCGCACGCACCGTCTGCCGTCGCGCCGAACGACGCATTGTGGCACTCATTTCGGTTGCCGAAATCGACCCTGCTGTTATCCGATACGTCAACCGTCTCAGCGACCTCCTGTTCGCAGTCGCACGCTTTAACAACGTTAACACAGGGAAATCTGAAATTTTTTGGACAAAAGGTTGTTAGTTATTATAAAATGACTAATTTTGCGGTCGCGAAATTCTCTTATGCCGCACACCATAACTCAACAACTTAACATACAAC
>CAZAZA010000175.1:0-2913 GCA_964489495.1 uncultured Bacteroides sp. | reverse complement strand
CAACCATCACATCTTTGTTGTTTCAGGTTTTTAGTAATGTGACAAATTTTATCTATATCCCACGTCACTTTCCCTGTTGTCATGTTCATTTTTCCCAAGGAATTTGCATCATTAAAATCTGGAATAGTTGAACATTTAAATACTTTGCCGTCGTAATTAATCAGAACTTGATTTAGCCGTTCTGCAAAGCAAATGTTATGGCGCGACAACGCATAACAATCTACGAAGAAACCGTGACTTATTATCTTGTCTAAAGCTGAGATAAGAAGGCTCGAATTAATGCTTTTAGAATTTTTTTGCCAAACTTTACGCAGAATTAAGAAATTCTTATTCCTGTCTAAGTCTGCTATATCAGAAATGATATTGTCAATTTTGTATAATGTTTCTTCATCATAGTTTATCCGGATCCAAATCTTTGAGTTGGAAATTTCTCTTGATAGTTTATGGATGCAATCGATGGTCTTTCCATAGTAATCTTGACCAGATTGTGATTTTATGTTATTGTGTCTAGTCCTGTCTCCATCCAATGTGATTTGGAAATAGCAATTGTAATCTTTCAAAAAGGCAATATGCTCTGATTTGATTAATGTGCTATTGGTTGTAAAATCTGCAATAAGATGTGTACCCTTTTCTTTACAAAACGAATTGGCAAATAAAAGAATATCTTTTATTGCGCTAAAGTTTAAAAATGGTTCTCCTCCAAAAAATGATATTTTTAGAGTACGAAAAGGATTTTCTACATAGTGATTTTCAATATTTCGTTTGATTGATGTTATAACATCTTCACGCAGATTACTATTATGGATTCTCGTCTCGTAACAGTACCAACATTTCAGGTTGCAATCTAATGTAGTATTTATTACTATATGATACAACGATTGATCTGTTTTTATTAACAGTCGTCGATAATTAATGATACCATCCTCATCAATCTCATCGTTAATGATGAATTCATTTGAGATTAGCATTTTATATAGTTCAGGTGCTTCACTGGCTATAACTTCAGCACTCTCAGCTTGATAAATATTATGCTTTTCATTGTTGAGCAACAAAAACGCACCATTAACAGAATTAAAATAAAGATATAAATCCTCATTTAATTGCGTAAAAACCTGATATTTACTTTTCTTCATAAGCTATTATGGAAATATCATCGGGGTAATTATATATTCTTTGGAATCATCTAACTGCCCCGATGACAATTTTAGAAAGTTAGCATCCGCAGCCTGTGCCTCTATTCAAAGCACCTTCTACGTTACAGCCGTTACCTTCATTGATTACAGTGTATTCGGTGACTTTAGCTTTTTCGCCACCTACAATGAGCATCATGTCATTTTTGGACATGGCTTCTGTAATCTCAACTGGAAGTTTGAAAAAATCAGCCATAGAGTTTACAACTTATGTTACATTTGCCCCAATCATATTAGTTTAACGTGGGTTCAAAATGTGAATTAATCCTACTCATATCGCTTTTCGGATTACGCGCCTGTTATACAGTTTGGTCTGTCGATGCCACAATGCCGACCTTGTTGGCATCGAGAATGAATTCACAGGCAAAATTAATAAAATAATTTATAACAAGCATTATATTTTATATAATTTTTTTGCCGCGCTTTATTTTTAACATTTGGTTTACTTTAATGCAAAGTAATTATGGCGCGTATATAACAATGGTAATCAATGATATAGTATGAAGAATTGAACAAATTGCAAATATGCTATGTTATAATGCTTGTTGTAATTTACTATGGTGTCAACACGTCTTTGAATTAAATAAACAGATTTATTAACTCAAAATCAGCCCCGATAAATGGATGTATTTTCACTTACCGAGACCGAGTTCTTCCGAAAGCTGACCGACGGAGAGAACGACAATCTGCACATAGCCTATAAGGATTTTGTGCTTCAGGTCAGCGAGTTGTGCAACAAGGAGCCACACAAAGGCTGCGTGATAAGCGCATTGCTCTTTGTGGAGGTGGAGATAAGCCACTTACAGACGGCGGCACAACGCCGAGAGGTCAATGACGCGCTCGTGTCATTCATCAACAAAGCCCTGTGCTTTGTGCGTCAGACCTTATCCCACTACAAGGAAATAGATTTCCGAACCGTCAGCGAGGAAAATATGCTCGACCGTCTCGGACTTGACTGGAAAGCCAACAAGACCGACCTTATAGAGTTAGGCTACGCCTTCAAGGTCGCCAACTGCTTCGGCACCAAACTCAGCGCGAAAGATATAATCGGCAGGCTCGCCCGTATCTTCAAGGTAGATATGACCGAAAGCTACATCTACAAGAAATATTCGGAAATGAGGATGAGAGGGCGCAACAGCCGTACCTACTTTATGGACACCCTGATTGAAGGACTAAACAGTTTCATGTCAAAACAGGACCAAGAGGACTGATGCCTCGGACCGATGTCCAACCACTAATCCATCCAGAAATATTTAATCTCTTTCATAAATAAACAGAGAATCCATAAAATTTTACCATTACTGCCTCTGCGACAGCGGCGTTTATGATAATTGATTCTACGGGTTTATATTTCACAACAAATCCCGGCCACTCGTGATGAATGGTCGGGATTGCCTTTATATGCCTATGCCGGTTTCATGTGCAACAGATGGCGGAGATTTGGGTCTGCCGCGATGCGTTCAAGCTCCTGCCGGACAATATCCTTGACATCCTGCTTAACCTTATCATAGTTGCGTTGGATTGTGGCTTTCATCTTCGACTTGTCGGGTGTGTCGTCCTTGAAATCGGTTATCAGCGGTATGGGCTGATAGGCGGCTGTCTCCGCCGCCACTATTTTGGTGTCCACTACAATCTCGGCATGAAAAATCTTCTGGTCGATGCGCTCGTCGAAGTTGTCGCTGACGGCACCGACAAACATTCCCTGCGTCAGAGTGGAAATCTT
>CAZAZA010000174.1:0-2982 GCA_964489495.1 uncultured Bacteroides sp. | reverse complement strand
AACATCCATGATTTTCAAGAAATCTAAAGTCTTGACAGACAATATAGTTGACCCCATTTCGGGTAAATCTCTCCGGGGTCAGAAATCATTTCAGACAGCTGGCCGACGATGCGGTTTATACCGCCACGTCTCATTAAAGTGGCTGCATCCACATCGCTATCGAACTGATGCGACATCCATGTCCAGCCTGTTTCGAAATCAAACGAAGTACGCAGCCTGCGATCAACAAACACAGCCTCTACTTTAGTATCGCCTTTGACAATCACAGAAAGGGTCGGATCATAATTGTCGAACACACCGTCAACAATCCATCCGTCGAAGCGCCAGTCACCGGCCGGAGCTGCTGTCATCACCAAAGTGTCGCCATAGGCATAAATACCTGTAGCTGCACCGTCGACCACACCGCCTTCGGCATCGAAGTCAACAGTCACGCCATAATTCTTCGGCGTGAACCGCGCGATGTACTCGCCTTCATGGTTAAGGTCGATAACCAACTCCTGAGCATCCGAAACGACATCGTTCTTATATAACCATCCATTGAATGAATATCCTTCAGACGGAGTGGCTTTAAGAGTCATTTGTGAACCGAAAGGGAACGTACCGCTTTCAGGTGTAACTTTGCCTCCCTCGGCCGGTTCGGCCTTCGTGACAATATTAACGGTTCCGTTGGCATATTGCGTCCATGACAATGTCTTGCCTTTTTCGCCGGTATAGCCCTCATTGTCGACAATCGAAGCTGCTTGCACAGTCAAGACATAATGTCCGTTAAGAGCAGTCAGACTCTCGATGCCGAGACGGAACGAACGATTATCAACTGCGGTTATCTTTACATCCTTTACATCCTGCTTCTCGCCCTGCCATAACAATGTCAGGTCGTCGGTAGTGAATGTGGTTGCTTCGACCGGCTTGTTGAAGTATACAGATAATTCTTTCACCGGAACAGGCTGAACCTGATTTTCGGGATCGATGCCGGTGATAGAATCGACTTCGAGAATCACGTCGGGACGCGGCTCAAATGTCAGTTGATATGACACCGATGCATCTGCGAAATTGTCTACAAAATGCAGACGATTCTCTTTCAACGGGTCACGACCGTCACGCAGTATGCGGTCGGTCTGCCAGAAGTTGTCAATTGACAGTATCTTGCCGTCCGACATACGCTTGATTTCCTTAATAGCCTGACGGCCATTGGTCGGATCGAGTATGCTGCCGTAGTTCCACCCTTCTTTAACCGGAGTAACGGTAAGCACGTATGTCAGATTATCCCTTCGTTCAACCGAAGCCATACCGGTCACAGCGACCTCAGCCTGAGTGGCGTCGGTGAAGTAAATATTGTCCGGCATGTCCTCGGCATCAGTAATGTCGTTGACAAGGAATGCCCGAAGCGGTTTCTCCTCTCCCACTCCAATATTGAATCCATGGATAAGCTCATGAATTTCGACATTATCAAGCAGCGACAAATCGGGGTTGTCATAGCTGGTGACATGGGTTGCTTCTATGTCATATTTGACGAAGTGTCCCAGCAGAGTGCTTTGCAGCCACCACTGCGCGTAAGCCTGCGACTTGGCTGGAATCGTACCGAAATCAGACAACGCTCCGCCGCCAAGCATCAAAGTTGCATCGCCGCCATTGAGTTGCGTGCTGAGTAATTCAAAATCGATAAGCAGACCCTTGTCATTACGGATGATTTCGGGTTGAGCAGTATAAAGCTTGACATTTGTCGCGTCGCCATTTCCCTTATTGTTTATAATCATTGCAAACTCACCGGGCACCATCGGCTCGACATCCTCAGTAAGAGCATCGTCGCCATAGATATCACGCTGCATGAAGTAAGTTAAGTCGAGTTCAGGCGACGGCTTAACGGTAAGTGTAACAGGTGTGAGCGTGCGGGTCACCTCAAGACCGGTGAACGGATCTATATAAGAGAGCGAACCACCGAAGCCATATCTTGTCTCGACTTCAGGAGCAGCATACTTCGTGGGAATAAACAGCACTGTAAGGACGCCTTCCTGATTTGCCGCAAGAGTCCAGCCTCCGTCAAGCGAAAGTTCTCCTTGGAAGCCGGTCAATGTCTCGGCATTGATCTGGAATTCACGAGATGTTGCCGCACGACCCGATTCGTCTGTCACTACAAGATTGAGTTTGACATCCTTCATCGACTCGGTTTCGTTTCCGTTGACCACACGAAGTGTTCCACGGAAAGCCTGCCTTGTCATGGTCATTGTCTGAGTGAACTGCAAAGTAACCGACGAACAAACCGAGTTAGAAGCCTCAGTCAGCTTCTCCATCACCTTATCAGTCTCCTTTTGCAACAATGTCTCAATATTCTCATATCCCATTTCGCTAAGGACACGGAGAGCTGAATCCATTTTATCATATGCATCTACGACAGCCTGATAATCGATTTCATCATTTTTCCAACGTCTAATCAAATTATCAACCATAACGGTAGTCGCATTCTGAGGCAATAATTCATTAAGTCTGGAACTAATGAATTCCCCTTTCTTTTGCATAACGAAGAATTCATCAACAAACGCTGACAATTCATTTGGATCGCATTCGAGCCACTGCTTGTCTCCAAATGTTTCATCAATACATACAATGTCGAAATTCTGAACATCATCAAGGAGTTTCCACATGCCGACATACTCATCAATATAGGACGGGTAACCGGATGGAACATTTTCGGCATTCAAAGCAGGCATCTTACCTATATTACCGGGATCACATGGTTCATATAATGGCTTTATGCAATCACCCCAAATATTGAGATAGCCCTTGAGTTTCTTAACAAAACCATAGACCGGTTTCAGGATGCCCGGAATTTTACCTTCCAGATACCCTTTTGCTTTGTCCTTGGCTGCACCTTCTGCGCTGCCAAGAGGATCCCAAACCCAGCCTATAATTTCTTTCACCATCTTATACTGAGGGATGCGGTCCACTATACACTTTGTCATTTTATATAGGAATCTATTTGGCATG
>CAZAZA010000173.1:0-2991 GCA_964489495.1 uncultured Bacteroides sp. | reverse complement strand
TATTGCGCGACTGGATGTAATCGGTCGGAGTCATGCCGGTTTCTTTTTTGAATATACGGCTCAGATGAGTTGGATATTCAAAACCGAGCTTATATGCTGCCTCCGCGACTGTAAGTCCTGAGGCAAGTTCATTCTTTATCTGCCGGATAATAAACTGTCTAATCAAACGGCCCGCACTCTCACCGGTCATCTTTTTTATTAGGTCACTGAAATAATTGGTTGACAGGCAAAGATATTCAGCGCAGATGTTCACAGTCGGCAGTCCGTCCTTCATTTGACGGCTTTCTGCGAAATATCCGTTCAGGAAACTGTCGAATCTTGAAAGTATATCGTTATTGGACAATTTTCTCGTTATGAACTGACGGTTATAAAATCGTTGGCAATATTTAAGTAACAGAGAAATATATCCGACAAGAATGTCATTTTGGAAGTCATCATGCGGATTGTCTATTTCCGATTTTATACGCCTGAATATTGCCACCACAATGTCATGCTCCTTCTCATTCATATGTAGAGCCTCGTTGACACTGTAATCAAAAAAAGAGTAAGACTTGATGTCCTTTTCAAGTTGAGTGCCTCTTATGAGATCGGGATGAAAAAGCATTGCCCATCCGCCTATTGAAGACCTCTCGCCGTTGTCCTCTTTCCCACCGATCTGTCCCGGTGCGACGCAGATAAGCGAGCCGTCTTTGTAATCATATCTGCCGCATCCATACGTCAGGTCAAGGTCGTTGTCCTCCTGTACGAACACGCCATAAACGCCATACCTGTTAAGACTATGACGTATCGGAGAGATTTCAGAGAAGTCAATGACAGTTATCAGCGGATGTAGGTCTGTCACTCCATGGTACCCGCTGTAATCGGAAGTTTTGTTGACGTTCAGTATTTTTGTCATAGTCATTGACTTGATTGTCAAGTGCAAATTTACGAAAAATCAGCGAGACATTAAGCCGTTTCAGTGTTTTTGATATGGATTCCCAAGAATTTGGATGCCTCATTATCTTCAGTCTGTCTAATTTTGCAATGTCAAATTATTGAAATTATGGACAGCAAGATAACAGTACCGAAATCTGTATGTAGCGACGAGGTGATTGATTACATTGCCTCCCGCTATTCCATTACCCCGCAACAGGTAATCAGTCACTTTATGTGTCAGGAAGGCATTTTGAGTGACCGACAAAACGAAAATGATAAAGCCATCCTATTTGAAGAAAACGAAATGGTGATTTTACGGGATATGGGCATACGGCCTTCTTGTGTCGAGTTCGTAGAAACAAACAATTAAAGCTATGAGTAAGACTATGTTTGCATCAGTCATTTTGTTTGCTGCTCTTTCGATTACTGCTTGTGGTAGCGGAAATGATGAGCCGGAGATTCCGACTCAATCGGAAACAACCGATCCATCAGAAGGGAACAATGAAAAAACAGATGAATCAATGAAAGTGAATATCATAATTGGAGATAAAACCATTACGGCGATGATGGAAGATAACGCCGCAGGACGGGATTTCTTGTCCCGTCTGCCCTTAGAGATAACTCTTGAAGATTTCAACAATACAACAGAAAAGATATTCTATCCGACGCCGGCACTCGATTTGGCTGACGTGACACGCGGATGTGCGCCGGGGCCAGGAGATATAACCATCTACGCTCCTTGGAAAAACGTGGCTATCTTTTGCAAGAACTGGTCTTACAGCAATGACCTTATAAAAATAGGCCACATTGACGGTGACGGTATAGACGCATTGAAAATTGCCGGAGATATAAAAGTTAAATTCGAGCGACAATAATATGAATACGGAAAATTTCAAGGAATGTGTGAAGTCAGGCAATGCGCTCGACTCCGAAGATTTCCAGGATCATGGTGGCGTGACCATCGGTGACGGCTGCCAGATAGGCCATAATGTAGTTTTCGCCACCCTCAATCACGAGCTGACGCCCGAACGACGTAAGACCACTCGGCCAGCTCCGATCGTACTTGGAAAAAATGTCTGGGTCGGTTCAAACGCCACCATATTGCAGGGAGTGACAATCGGCGACAATGCTGTCGTCGCCGCAGGTGCAGTCGTTACGAAAGATGTTGCGCCGAATACAGTTGTCGGAGGTGTTCCAGCGAAGTTAATGAAGATAATATAATGTTGTATGAGAACAAAAATAACCCTGTTTATCGTATTGTCAATCCTGACTTTGAATATCCAGGCAGCTGCCCATTATGATATGGAACAGAATAAACTTATTTTCCCTGCTGAGAACATAGCTTCTTCGGATAGCAATACAGGAGAAGTCCATCTGTCGATACTTAAGGGCGGAGGCAACACCATGATAACCAATTTCTGCTTTTCATCGGGAAGCCGTAACTTCTGGCATTACCATCCAAATGCCGAACAGACATTGCTGGTACTCGACGGAGAAGGCTACTATCAGGAAGAAGGTCAAGAAAAACACGTCATAAAGAAAGGAGATGTGATTGTTTCAAAAGCCAATGTACGCCACTGGAATGGCGCGACTTCCGATAAGGCACTGGTTTGCTTGACAGTAACAGAGCATTCCCTTGATGGTCATGTCGTGCAGTTACTGCCCGTGACAGATGAGGAATACGGATTGTCAACAAGAGCAGAAGACGAACTGACAATATGCGAGAAATTACCGATGGCAACCAACGGTATAATCCGCCTGTCGAAAGTGGAGGTCGATCCTGCATATCTTGATGAGTATATGAAGTATGCAACCGAAGTGGGCGAAGTCTCCCTGCGCACTGAACCCGGAGTGCTGACGATGTATGCCTTACAAGGAAAAGAGAATCCCTGCAACATAACGATTCTCGAAACGTATGCCTCCAAGGAGGCCTATCGCTCACACATAGCCTCGGCTCACTTCCAGAAATATAAACAGGGGACACTTCACATGGTAAAAAATCTTCAACTTCTTGATCAGGCCGAACTTAACCCATCCAATAAAGTTGAAAATTATATCAAATAACGCCGGACGTAA
>CAZAZA010000172.1:0-3015 GCA_964489495.1 uncultured Bacteroides sp. | reverse complement strand
GTCATGGCTTATTAACAAAGGATTTGCCTGAGTATCTATCAATTCCTGCAATACAAAAGTTCTTAGAAACTATAGATTATAAAGGACTTTTTAGCGTTGAGTATGGATTGGTTGGTGATAAGGCATATTTCTATGAAGTTAATCTAAGAAATGATGGAACATCACACCTATTCTATCAAGCCGGTGCGAATCTACCGTTAGCCTGGGTTTATAATTGTATTGGACAAAAATGTGATGTATCATTACGAATAACTAAAGATGGTTGGAACATTAACGAGTTATATGACATATCCAATGTGTTTCACGGTAGAATCAGCTATAAAAAATATCTAAACGACAAACGCTCTGCCACCATATTTCACTATTATTCACCTGAAGATGAACGACCTTGGAAAATTGCACGAAAGAAATCAATATATGACTTACCCATCCGGGCTTTAATGTTAAAATATAGACCATTAGTTATAAAACTATTCAAGAAATTAAAAATCATATCATGAGTGAGCCTGTAGTCTTAATGTTTCATGATGTCGTTAATAAAGATTGTGAAATATCCGGATTCCAAACAATCGGAGCTAAACAATACGAACTTCAAGAGGATAGATTTGAACAAATCGTCAAGTATGCTATAAACAAAAGCAATGATGTTGTATTTACATTCGATGATGGTGGAGAATCATTCTATAAGGTGATAGCGCCAATGCTGGAAAAATATGGCAGAAAAGGATTATTCTTCATCAGCACCAAATATATTGGCACAGATGGATTCCTTTCCCCGGAGCAAATTAAAGATTTACATAAACGTGGTCATATCATAGCCTCTCATTCCCATTCTCATCCACGTGATATCTCAAGACTAAATTTTGAACAAATTCTTGATGAATGGGTAAAATCAAAGTCAATATTAGAAAAGATCACGGGCACTCCTATCGAATATGCTTCTATACCGGGAGGTGCAATATCCAAGCAAGTAATCGAGGCAATGGATGACGCAGGATATAAATTCCTTTATACAAGCGAACCTACGGTCAAACAAGTCAAATCAAAATACTATGAGAAAATTGGCAGGTTTGCCATCACTCATTCTTCTTCAGACTCTTATATAGAACATACACTTTCAGATGCTAATTTCCGATTTAAATTACTTATCAGATATAAGATATTAGGATTAGGAAAAAGATTGTTGGGTTCAAATTATAACAAGCTAAAACAACGTTTATTACAGATTCGAAAATGAATGAACCTTTTTCAGTGGTAATGTCGATTTATCGGAATGATAAAGCCGACGACTTTCTCATAGCAGTACGTAGCATAGCGAATCAGACTTGCCCACCCACCGAAATAGTTTTGGTAGAAGATGGCCCAATCTCCGATGAACTTCAACAAGCTATTGATTTGCTTAAACAAGAGATTTCAATCCTTAAAGTCATAGTACTAAAAAAGAATGTGGGACATGCAGGGGCTCGTCAGGCAGCGATGGAAGCAGCCTCGAATGAACTCTGCGCTATTATGGACAGTGATGACATAGCTGTTAATAATCGATTTGAACTTCAGCTTAATGCGTTTAAAGACAACCCTGAAGCATCTGTAGTGGGAGGACAAATAAAGGAATTCATAGATACTCCTGACAATATCGTTGGGGAAAGAATAGTTCCTACTGAGGACCATGAGATAAAATCATATTTAAAGTCGCGTTGTCCAATGAATCTGGTTACTGTGATGTATCGTAAACGTGATGTGCTGGCAGTTGGCGGATTTATGGACTGGTATTGTGAAGAAGATTATTATCTCTGGGTACGCCTTGCACTTAAAGGTTATAAATTCCATAATGTCGCGGATAATCTTGTTAATGTCCGCGTCGGTAAGGAGATGTATCAACGTCGCGGTGGTTGGAAGTATTTTAAAAGCGAAGCTAACCTGCAAAAATATATGATGAGTAATCGTATCATCTCTTTCCCGCGATTTTGCTATAACACATTGGGAAGATTTTTCGTTCAGGTCGCTATGCCAAACAAACTACGAGGTTTCATCTTTCAAAAACTTTTCAGAAAATGAAAAAATACAAAATTGGTTATACAACAGGAGTGTTTGATATGTTCCATATAGGACATTTGAACATTCTTCGACGAGCTAAGGAACAGTGTGATTATCTTATAGTGGGTGTAACAACAGATGAGCTATGTTTTAAACGGAAACATAAGTATCCTATTATAAACCTTAATGACAGAATGTCTATTGTGGGAGCAATAAAATTTGTCGATAAGGTTGTACCACAGGCTAATATGGACAAACTTAAAGCAGTATCAAATTTATCAGCAGATGTCGTTTTTGTTGGCTCTGATTGGAAAGGTACGGAATCTTGGCAAAGATACGAGAAAGAGTTTTCTGAAATAGGTTGCAGTGTGGTATATCTTGACCATACCGATGGTATTTCTTCAACAATTCTAAGAGAGAAGATTAACAAATAATATGTTCTACTATAAAAATTGGGATAGATTTTGCAGTTGGATTGAGTCCTCAAATTTACAATCATGTACCGCCGAAGATTCTCTTGAAATTAATTCCATCACACCTTTTATTGTATTAAAACATGATGTTGAAGGGAATGTACCTAAGGCTTTAAAATTGGCACAAATAGAACATTCACATGGAATCAAAGGATCATATTATGTACAAGCTTTTTTATTGGAATCAGATGAGAACATAAAAATACTCCAACGAATAAAGAATTTGGGGCATGAAGTCAGTTATCACTATGATGTCCTGGATGCGTTTAATGGTGATTTTATAAAGGCTGAATCAGAATTTGACCGAATATTAAATTTATTCCATCATAATGGTTTTACATTTCGAACCGTTTGCCAACACGGGAATCCGGTAAAAAAAAGAATTGGATATAATTCCAATAGAGACTTTTTCAGAAATCACGAAATCAAGTCTCGTCATTCGAATTTAGTTGATATGGTTGTCGATTATAGTAAATATACTAAACAACCATATATGTATATATCAGAT
>CAZAZA010000171.1:0-3085 GCA_964489495.1 uncultured Bacteroides sp. | reverse complement strand
TTATAAGTGGGCAGGCTGTCAGTCTTGCTATCGGTCTGGCTATCCGTAAGTTCTTCAGTCTCGTTTTCAGTCTGTTCATCGGACTTGCCGTTAGTCCATTTGTCGGGTTCTGAAATGACCGTATAAGCGGGTGCCATGGCATTACCCTTACCTTGTATGAAGGTAATCAAACCTCGCTCGCTCAGTTTGAGACGAGCCGTGAGGAATGTCTGCTTGGCTACCTTGATAGACCGGCAGACAAGCGCCGTCGAGCACTTGAAAGGCATCTTCCACCGTCGGCAGTTGGCACGCTCCAGCAAGAAGAAGAACATAGCGATCTCGGCGGTTGAGAACGGCTCATATTCATTCTCCTGCCAGAAGGCGTGCATCAGTTCGTAAATGTTGACTCCCTTTGCCATACTTCCATGGATTTTGGTGTTTACAACTGTCAGCATAAGTCATGTTATAGACTATGCTCATTCCGATTGCTTCAGTCATAATGCCTTAACATCGTGGTTGACGACCGGCAAGTTGAAGCGCAAGTTCCGAGTCAACGATAATCTTGCGGCCACACTGGGTGATAGCCTTGTCGATTACGCCGCTCTTCTTGATTCGGTTGGCAGTCGGTATGCTGCATCCGAACAGGCGCGCTATTCCGGCCAGACCATACACATAATACTTGGACGGATTAATTTCACGGTCGGTAGGAGCCGGAGCGGATTCCGCCGGCTTCTTTTCGTTGATGATGGCAAGAAATTCCTCGCCAGTCATTTGCCACAGGGGTTTGTTCATGAGTTCATTGATATTCATAGATTGTATATTTTGTATCCCATATATCAGTGTGATTCGTAGGTAAGTCCTACGATGCAAAATTAGTATCAATGACAAGTGGAGTGTAGGTGGAAAATGACAGAACATGAAATTCATAGACCATTGATTAGCCGATAGTAATCTATGAATGACAAATTTTTATTGGGTGGAATGGGTGGATGCCCTGTGGATAAATACGAGTGGATAATCATTTCTGACCATTTATGACTAAAATGACCCCAAAAACAAATCGAGACCGCACGGTTTTGTGCAGCCTCGATCAAGAATAATTTTCTGCCTTATCTCAATCGAAGAGACTCATGGCGTTTGCCCTTACGCTGTCGGCGATGTCAATATAGGGTTTCATTGCTTTGTAGTCGCTGTGTCCGGTCCACTTCATTACCACATTAGGCGCGATGCCAAGAGACAGAGCCTTACATATAAATGTCTTTCGCCCGGTGTGAGTGCAAAGCAGTTCGTACTTTGGATATACATTGTCTATACGCTCGTTGCCACGATATTGGGTTATCCTGATGGGCGTGTCAATCCCGGCCAGCTTGCCAAGCTCCTTGATGTAAATGTTCATCTTCTGGTTGCTGATTACCGGGAGAGCCTTGTTATCCTTGAACGGGATGTCAGCGTACTTCTCCAAAATGGCACGACTGTGTTTGTTCAATTCGATTGTCAAGCTGTCCGCAGTTTTAACAGTGGTCACTTCTATATGGTCATCCTTGATGTCACTTCGACGGAGATTCTCTACATCTGAATAACGAAGTCCCGTATAACAGCAGAAAATCAGGACATCACGAACACGTTCCAGATATTTTTTCGTATCGGGAATCTCGCATTCCATTATCTTCCTAACTTCTTCGTCTGTGAGGAATATAACTTTCGCCTGTGCGGTCTTCAGTTTCGGCTTGAATGTATTGTAATCCATAATGGCGTGATAGCCTTTAGCTGCCGCCCATTTCAAAAACCATTTGAGATAACCCATCTGTTTGCCTATGGTGCTGTTTAGCATATCGCAATCTTTCCTGAAAAAATCGACAAGATCATTTAACCCTTTCTCTGTAAAGAAATTAAATGAAGGATTCTTCGCAAATTTCTTAAATGCTATAAGATGATTCTTGAAAGCTGCGAATTTTTCGTAGGTGGAGTGTGTCCAGTCGTTCTTTCGTCCACACTCTTTCACGAACTCAGCATATATATCCCAAAAAGTTTTTTCAGGAAGTTTTTCTTGAGGAGGCTCCTCACTCGCAGTTGACACCACCTCGGCGACCTGCTGTTTGAAGACCGTCTTGATGTCATCCATCGTTGGCTTCTGTTCGGTATATTCAAATTCACGAAATATATCCTGAAGCAGATTTTCAAGACGATTAAGCTCAGTGTTAATCTGAATAGCCGTCTCTTTCCGTTTATTGGTACAACCGTTTTTGACACGCTGTTTCTTCGCATCCCATTTTGACGCATCTATCCTGTATCCCGTAGAATAATCGAACGCTTTGCCTCCATAGGAAAGGCGCATGCGTATAACCAAATTCTCGGTAACGGGTACGCCATCCTTCTTGCGGGAATCCAGCCAGAAATTAATATTACGTTTGAGTATCATACACTATCAACTTATAAAACTACGCACGAAGTTACGCACGATTTTTGAAATATCCAAATATTTCAAAAGATTTTTTATTTTAGCGTATCAGCGTATAATGTTGTATTACTGATAGTTTTAGATTTTAGATGACAATGTCTGATTATATAGGTTATATTCCCTCTCTCTCCGCTGAACTTACTGGACAGAAATGGTCAGTAAACGGACAAAAAGCTACAAATCAATGATTTGTGGCTTTTTTATTACCCGAAAGTCCAGCTTCCAAGACTTCAAAAGTACGGTAAAAGACAAAGTTTCGTTACTAAATCGTTACCTATTCCCCGCCGGACAAAAACGGTAACGATTTGTTCTCAAATGACCTGATAATGACTTGATTAGTCCATAGTCTGCATAACTCGAAAACGAGAGGTAAAAATTATTTTTGCAACTAAAAAAAAGTGAGTTATGAAATCGACATTCAAGGTTCTTTTTTATTTGAAGAAAGGTTCTGAAAAGAAAAACGGCGAGGTTATGATTATGGCACGCATCACCATAGACGGCAAACTTTGCCAGTTCAGCACGAAACAGAGCATCCAGCCCGACAACTGGAACACGGCTGCGGGCAAAGCCAAAGGCAGGGATGCCGGAAGGATAAACGCCCTTTTGGACGACATACGTTCTTCCCTGAATACCATTTACCACGAAATG
>CAZAZA010000170.1:0-3258 GCA_964489495.1 uncultured Bacteroides sp. | reverse complement strand
ATCGACAAGGGCGGCTTCGTGGAGATTGAGATATAGGCCATTGTCTGTTTTAAGCATCAAAGCTGTCTGCACGCCTGTGGGAGAAAAACGTTTTTGCGACGCGTTATCCATGAAGCCGTCGTCGGCATGACTACGGATTTCGCTCAGACGCGATTTGGTGTATTCATATTCCTGTGTATCGTAATCGCCGGGAATCCACCATGCGGTGTGGTCTCCGGCCATCGCCATCTGCGTTTTCTCATCTATAACGGTAAACTGTTTTGTGGTCTGCTCGGGGAAAATGTACCGGAATCCGAAGCCATCATTAAAAACGCGGAACTCGATATCCATTTTTATATCGCCACGGCTCATATAGACTGTCATCTGCCGGCAATTATTCGATATGGAGTCGTTTTCGCCCCAAACGGGCACCCATGTTTCGTCTATTGTAGAATGTGTGATGCTGTCTATGTGAAATCCTTGAGTCAGGTTTTCCGAGCCTTTCATTTCAAAGCCCATCAGAGAGGACGACACAATCGGCTCTTTTTTGTATTTTGCGGAATATGAGGGCTCACCCTGGGATGTCAGGGCGAAAGAGACTTCAAGGTTCCCATCGGGCGAAGACAATGTTTCCGAGCCCGTGCTACACCCGGTAAGTAGTACGGCTATAGCTAATAGCTCTATTGATAGTTTCATGGTTGTATAATAATTGAAATAATGATTTTATGAAGGTATTATGCGTACTTTCGGTTTCGCGCAGACTGTATCACCCGGTGCTTCCTGAGTTACAAATTCGCATATTACTGGGGCCGACGTCTCGAAGAATCGAACAATGTCGCTGATATTCTCTCCGTTTAAAATCATGCGAAATGTGCGGGTTCTCAGTTGCATCTCGGACGTTAATTATCGTAGGAAAAAGGAGCGACCGGCAGACCAGTCGGGCCGTACAGATTGCCCTGGGGATAGTCGGCCCAGTTATACTTCACGGATACGGGGGCATCGACAGCGTGTGAGCGCAGTATGATGGTACGGTCGTCGGGCTGCTCGGGTGTGGCGGTGGTAAATTTGCCGTCCTTACCGGCTATGATGAAGCCTGTTATGGCCGATGAGGTAGCTTTCACGGAACCGTCGAATTTCAGCTCGAGACCGTTGCCAGACCTCTTTACCGACACGCAGCGCGGCGCCTCGTAGACGCAATCGGCGCCATAGTCCCTGCTCAGGGCAATCAGTGCGAGGCGGTGAGCCACGTCTTGTTTGTTCTTGGGATGTATGTCGGCAGGATTTCCGAGGTCAGCCGCCACGACCATAGCGGTATTGTCGAGTTCGAGAGCCTTCGCCTGAGCGTTGCGTAGCGAGGCCCAGTCAGAGTCAGGCTGCACGGTTTTGGCCTCGAGGAAGCCTGCAAGCTGGACGAAATAGAATGGCATCTCCGGGCCCCACAGCGCACGCCAGTCATTGATAAGCGTCTTGAACATAGGTCCGTACTGCTCAGCACGTCCCACGTTTGCGCATCCCTGATACCACAGCACCCCTTTGACGGGCATGGCACTGAGAGGCGACAGCATGGCGTTGTATAGCACCGAGGGATAGCCCGGGCCGTTCGGATCGATAGGTTTGGGCGGCAGTTTAGAGAAATCGCTCTGCACCATGTACTGCCAATGTCCGTCGAGAGGCAGTGCAGTGTTGGCCGTGCGAGCCTCGGCCAACCCAGGCGCAATGCCGCCTTCGCCTCCGAAGTCACTGATTTTTATTGTGATAACATTCGAGCCCGCACGGACTGCCGAAGCGGGCACGGTGTAGCTCCGGGGAGTGTCGTAACCCGAGCCGTGGCCGACGAGTACACCGTTGAAGTACGTCTCGTCCACGTCGTCGATGGCCCGGAAGTTGAGCGTGATGCTCTTGCCTGCATCCTCTGACGTTATGTCTATGCTTTTCTGCATCCATACAATGCCGTCAAACCTCGGCAGACCGTTCAATTCCCAATACCCCGGGGCGATGATTCGACTCCAGTTGGAGTCTGTCTGCATTACGGCTTTGTCGAAGTCAACCGTCGACGACGTGGCGAGCCGCATCCAGTCGGCCAGACGTGCACGGTATGTCGCCTTTATGGCGTCGGCATCGTATCCAGCGGCTTTCATGTCGGCGAGCTCGTTCTCGAATCCTGGAACTGCGCCGAGAGCCTCGACCGATGTCCACGCCTCGGCTGGTGTCCCTCCCCAGGTCGTGTCAATCACTCCGACGGGCACCTTGAGTTTTTCGGCCAGTTCGCAGGCGAAGAAATATGCTATGGCGGAGAAATCGGCCATACTTGCCGACGAGCATATCTGCCATCCGCCGCCGTTGACCTCGACATCCTCGCACGGAGAGAATGCGGTCGTTTTACGCACCTGAAGCAGCCTGATGTCGGGATGATGGGCCGTGGCCACCACGTGGTCGTAGTCCATAACTGTGGTCCAACCCTGCACGGGAAACTCCATGTTAGACTGTCCGGAGCAGAGCCATACTTCGCCCGAGAGCACATTTTCTACGATCGTCGCTCCGTCCTTGTCGGTGAATATGATTGAGTAGGGTCCTCCGGCAGGAGGGGTGGAGAGTCGCAGGGTGAAGTTGCCGTCGGCGTCGACGCGTGTCTTGCCGGTCTTGCTATCCCATCCACTCTTCACGCTTACTTCCGAGCCCGGAGTAGCATGACCTTTTACGGTGAGCGTGCTGTTCTGCTGCACTATCATGTTGTCGGAGATGTAACGGGGGAGCGTTACTGCCGCACTGCAGGTTCCGAAAGTCAGAAGTGTGGAAGCAAGCAGCGTAAGATTGTATTTCTGCATATGTGAGGAATGTTTCATAGTTAAAAACGCGGAATTCGATATCTATTTTTATATGCCACGACTCATATAGACCGTCATCTGCCGGTAATTATTTGCTATGAAGTCGTTTTCGCCCCAAACTGGTACCCAGGTTTCGTTTATTTCAGAGCGTGTGATGCTGTCTATGTGAAAACCTTGAGTCAGGTCTTCGGCTTTCATTTCAAAGCCCATCAGAGATGACAACACGATCGGCTCGTTTTTATATTTTGCTGAATATGATGGATCACCCAGTGATGTTATGGCAAAAGAGACTTCAAGGTTCCCATCCGGCGAAGACAAAGTTTCTGAGCCTACACTACACCCGGTAAGCATGACGGACATAGCTAATAGCTCGATTGATAATTTCATGGCTGTATAATAATTGAGATAGAGATTTTACGAAGGCATTATGCGTACTTTCGATTTCATACGGGTT
>CAZAZA010000169.1:0-3383 GCA_964489495.1 uncultured Bacteroides sp. | reverse complement strand
TCGAGTTGAAGCCGACAAGGATGTAGCACATGATTTTCCACGGCTTGATGTACCGCGTGACCTCCATGAGTTTTTGGGTCAGGTCTATTTGCGGCAAGTCCCATGCGATGTGTATGGACTTGTAAAGCCGCAGTCGGTTGAGCCAGTATGCCTGTTCCTCGTCCATGATGCGCACGTCAACGCCGTGGAGATTAACCTTTTGCCCTGCTTTCAGCAGGTAGTCGATGGCTGATCTCCACTCAGGGTTGGCGAAGAAATTGTTGTCAAGGACTTCGATATGCTGTCCTGCGGGATTCAGCTGCACGGGTTCCACCGGGTGTATGCCGCCTTCCTTGTCATGCACTAAGCAGAACGGGCATCTGCGGATGCACCCTCTGGAGAAGAACTGGATGGAATAGGTGTATTGCGGATAGAGGGAGTAGTCCATTAGGGTCGATGCCTCGATTTCCGGGGCAAGACGGCTCTTTATGTCATATCCCGTTCCGCCTTTTATGACCTCGCAGTCCCAAGGTGTGTTGTCATCCGGCGAGAACGTGAATATCTTTGACTTGTAAACACGGTCATAGCCGCTCCCGAACATCGCGTCGGTCCATCCGACACTATCGCCTTTCGACTTGTGCCACGCCGCCAGCTTCATCAGCGCGAAATTGGGGAAGTGGTGCCCGTCAACATCTGTCAGTCCTATCCTCATAAGCCTTGTTGCGTTTTATCGTTTTTATTCCTGTTCCCTTTCATTGTCTGTCCTCATTTACGGGGTCTTATCTTGCTGTTGCCGCGCCAGCGTTCAAAGGCTTCGTCCGTGATTTTCCATTTGTCCACGTCGTAGCTCTTCGCCCTGCAGTCTATCTCCCGCCACACATCGGACAGGGAGGTGTATTTGACCGCAAGCGTGAGCCTGCGCAGGGTGCGGTTCAGCAGGCGGAGCTTCGGGCGTATGCCGAAAAGGATCTCGATGCGTTCTTTTTCCGTCATCTTCATGTCCGAGAGGCATACCAGCCTTATGTCGTTCACAATGTCGATGCCGCCGAGTATCAGTTCCCGGTATATGGTGCTTCTGCGTGGCGTGAGTGCCACGGCAAGCGCGTTTTCGGGCGACTTCTCCAGTTGCCGGCTCAGGCTTCCCATGTTCTCCGTCAGCTTGCCTATCTCGTGGTAGAAGCCGTATATCTGTGCCGCATAGCTGATCACCGAGCGGAACGAGTCGAGGTAGTCGTTGAACTGCCGTTGAAAATCGGTCGTGGCTTCCACTTCCTCCTTTGTCCATATATGCCCGGTGGTCTGTAGCAGCATCACCTTCTCCTGGGATTTGAGCTGTTTTTTCGCCTTGTCGGTGTACATGACAATCATCCCGGACAACACAGGGTCTGTCTGCGCGAGACCCTTGCAGATGCCAAGGATGAATGTCAGTATTATCAGTATTGTCCTTATCATGCCGCCTCCTTACTCTATGGCCCTTGCAGCCCGTTTCCATCTGTCGAGGGCGTCACCGGCTATGCTGCCGATGTCCCTGTCCAGCATTCCCGCCGTGATGTTGTTCCACACGTCCGTGAGCGTGTAATAACGTATGCTCAGGTACAGCCTGTTGAGTTTCTTTGAGAATGCACCGAGTTTGTCGGACAACGCCCAAAGCGTCTGCGAGCGTTCCGCGCCTGTTAGCATATTCGTTCTTCCTCCGGTGGCTATGGCTTCCCGAAGCAGCGTATAGACGGATATAAGTTCCGTAGCCGTCTCAAGGTAGAGGTTGTTCATCGACATGGTGGCGACTATGCCCTGAGGATTGGAGCCGATGGCTTTCTTGAGCTTCCCTAAGGTGATGAAGATGCGCACGCCGTCCTCGTACAGTGTGGCGGACGCTTTCAGCGACGAGGCGAAGCCGGAGGCGGTCTGCAGGTAGCCGGAGTATTTCTTCTCCCATTCGTGTATCTTGGTGAACTCGGCGGCGATGGTGTTCTGCAGGGCGGCCGTCCGTGTCTGCGCGTCGGTCTGGTCTTTCACCTGCCCGTTGATGGCCTCGTTCCCTTCTGCGAGGGCGAGCCATTCCAACGGGTTGGACACGACAAGCTGCGCCCTCGCCTGCAGGGAGGCAAGGACGGCAATGAGGACGGTCAGTATCTTAGCGGTTGGTAATCTCATATATTCCGTTTCTTTTGCGGCTCGCGCCCACACGTTCACGTATGAAGGGGATAAGGTTCGCACTCATATCCATGCCTGTCATGTCAAGGCGCGGAGTGGAACGGTCGCCGGAGTATATCTGTATCGTTTTTAGTCCGAATATCTGCTGGGAGAAACTGCTCTCTTCCCGGAAATCCACGATGCGGTAGAGTTCCATGAAGTCGCGGGTACGCCGGAACACGCCGTGCTCGTAGATGAACTGCTCGTCGGTAATGACGAACCTCATGCTCCGCAGATAGAGAAAGCGGTACACGAGGCAGACGGCGATTGTCAGTGACGCCCACAGGAGGACGTTGCCCATGAACACGCCGTCGATGCCCGCCACGGCAAGCCCGGCAAGGCAGACGGCGGTGATGATAAGGTCGTTGGCGAGGTACTGCCTCGCACGGGGACGGAATACCATCGTCCCGAAACTGTATGTTGGTTGTGTCCGTGTTTTCATCGTCTCATCCCTCTTGTTTGCGTTTCCTCGTTCTCCATGGGCTTGTCGAGCAGCTGGTCGTTCCAGTCCTTGTACCGGCCGTCGCAGGGTTCATATCCAATTCCACGGCTGTCGATGCCTAACCTGTCGCATATATCCCTGAAATCGAAAGGCTCCATCGGCAGTTCGTGACGCTTGAAGCCTCTGGTCAGGTCGGTGACGACAAGTTTTTCCTTATCCTGTGACAGGTGGGAGGTGAACACCCTCCCGTCTTTCTGCAGGGCGAAGTTGACGGCGAACATCCGTCCGGCGCGGTCGCGGTCAAAGCAGAGGTGATGTATGGCTCCGGGGGTATGCTCTATCATCGACGAGAACTGCTTTTTGGTGGGTGAGCCGCCGGTTGACACATACACGGCATTGGCGAGGTCATGGTAGCCCACATTGCCCGGTTCGTTCATCTTTATCTGATAGTAGGCCATCGCGTCAAACGCGCTCTCGAACCAATAGACATCCTGAGCCGCCCCGATGGGACGGGTGAAGCCCATGTCGCTGCGGTTATTTTCCAGCCGGGCTATCCAGAGACCTTCCGCAGCGTTGCTGCCTGCCGCCATGCCCTTGTAGGCGGTCTTGCCCTCGGCATTGGGTCTGCTGCGCTCCTCCAGTCCCACGATTTCCTTGCCAGGCCATGCGGCGAGTGACAGGGGGAACGAGAGGTTGGTGTATTTCTTGCCGTCGCCCCGTTCTCTCGTAGCCAAAAAGAAATGGTCGGAGAAGGCCCGCTGGGTCTGGA
>CAZAZA010000168.1:0-3447 GCA_964489495.1 uncultured Bacteroides sp. | reverse complement strand
GCCTTCATTCCCTTGCGCATTTCCACTATCATCAGGAACATACGGATTACCTGATAACCCTCCATAGTGGTGATAACGTTGAAATAGGATTTGTCACGGATAACACGCTCCTTCGTGTCCTTGATTTTAACCATTGTGCCACATTCGGGACATAAACACATTCCATCCCTTGTCTCCAACCATTCGTGACCGCATTTCATGCAGGTACACATTCCGGATTTGAGTCGGTAGCCATAATGTCTGATGGTTGAGTTAAGTGCCCAATTCTTCTAGGGAGCGGTGAGCGGACGGAGTCGCCCGTTCAGTTCCACTATATGCTTTTCTTTAAGATTACGAGGTTTCATAGTCTTGAAATTTTAGAAATTATCGAATAAGTTGGGGGCAGTGTCTATCTCTGCGCCGGCTTTGGGTGCGGTGGTGGTCGGCTTGGGTTGTGCCTTGGGTTGAGCCTTCAGTTGTGATTGTCTGCGGAGTTCCCGGAGTTGCTCCTGCTTATATTGCATCATTGCCTGCTCCTTGAGTTCGGCTTTATCCTCATCGGTGAGTTCCGGCTTTGCGACCACCATATTGCAATAGACCTTTCCGCAGTCCTCAATGTCGGGTTCTTCAAAGTAGTGGGTCAGCAGGTTAAGGACGGTATCCCCGTCAACCATACACATTCCGCTCTTTTTTATTTGTGAACACATATAGTCGATTGCACCCTCAAGACTCTTGGTTGGATTTGCCATTTTAATGGCGAAAGAGGGTTCTGCGATGCAACGCTCCTGGAGCATCTGCTGCATTGCTGCGATTGCAGCGTCGTTTGATTTCAGTGTAGCCATATCAGTGTTTTTTAAAGAATGAGTAACCAATAGATTATCATTATTGCGGTGAGAACTGAAATAATCCACCCTACACCTCGGAATAACGGTTTCAATATCAGCCAAAAGACTATACCGACAATCGCCCCTATGATTATAGCCACCACCTTTGCAATCCGTCTTAATGCGGTATGAGCCGGTGAAGGTGTGAAGCTCGATTTGTCAATATGTCGGTTATTCAGTGTCATAAGGCGATATTTTTTTAAACCTCAATGCGTCTATTTCGCAGTATGAAGTATGTTCGCTCGATAACACTGCGGCGTGGCGGGAGCAAAGTGCTGTTCGCCGACGGCTAAAAATACAAGCTGAACGACCGCAGGGAGTGAAGTCTGGAGATTTTTAAGCCGTCAGCAAAAGAATAGCACGTCCCGGCACGTTATCCATTCCGAGCGAATATACTTTCCGTACTGTGATATATGCGATTGTCGTGGAGAAATATTGAGCCGCAAGTGCCTTGATGGAGACACTGAATGACCGACATACTAAGATGGGAATTCTCTAAATATAATAAGGTGTAAACCTGTAGTACAGATGTGGAGCGGGCGTTAAGAACATGGAGTGAGGAATAGACAAGCAGGAGCAGCGACACTTGTGGCGCAACCTGCACAGGCGATTCATCACTCGGTGTTTAGCCTGCTCTCATACGTGGACAATACGGTCTGCGGTAGTGCCGGACCCGCTCCAAACGCCGCTGACGGCATTGTCCCGTGCAATCCGAATGAAATCAATTGTTAATGCACCGAACAAATGCAACGGTAAAGTTGTACTATTTGAAAATAGTTCGTAACTTTGCAACATGATAACAAAGGAACAAGTCGAGAAATTCTTGGAAGATTTTAGCCTGAAGGTTAAAATCTTCGGCATCCGCTTTCGTGATGACAGGTCAAAAAATCAGAACAGCCTGCTGGAACTCGGAATAACCCCAAGTCAGCGACTGGAAATCATCATGCAACTGGATTGCTATGATTACTCTGAAGGCCCCATCGTGGATGTATTGAATAATCAAGGTGAAATGTGGGTATTCGGCAAGGATGTCAGAGGAAATGAAGTGTATATCAAGATTACTCTCGGCAAACCTAATGCGCATACCATCTGCCTATCATTTCACAAAGCCGAACATCCGATGTCTTACCCTCTAAAAGATGACGCAAATGGAAAGTAATGTATTGTCAAACGGTGATAAATTCTTTCAGGAAGAAAGATCCGCAACCTTCCGCAAGGAGGAGTTCACTTACATACATACCGGTATCATTGATGAGGACGGTGAAATGTGGACCACTACAGAACTGGACGAGGCCAATCTGTTTCAGGTTTACAACCAGTACCGTGCCAAGCATGGAATACCTTTTCCTGATGAAATAGCCGGGCTGCGCAAGCACTATGGTATTTCAGCAGCGAAGATGGCACAGATTCTCGGTTTCGGTATAAATCAGTATCGCATGTATGAAGATGGTGAAGTGCCAAGCATTTCCAATGCCCGCACAATAATTGCAGCGAGAGAGAAAGCAGTATTTTTGTCCTTCATTGAGGCTTCCAAAGCCGATATGACGGAACAGGAGTACAACCGTATCCGCAGGAAAGTCGATGACGCCGACGGTGATTTCGCAATGACAAAGCAACCGTCTGTTTACAGTGGCTATCGCTCGCTCTCAATGGAAAAGGTTGCAGCGGTTGGACATTTGTTAATCTCTAAAATCGGCTCGACATTTGTCACAAAGATGAACAAACTTATGTTTTATGCCGATTTCATTCATTATAAGAGACATGGCTATGGTATAACCGGCCTGTCATATCGAGCGTTGCAATATGGCCCCGTTCCGGAGTCATGGGGCACTGTGTATGGAACTATGTCCGGCATCGCAATGGAGGAATTTGTCTATCCGAGCGGACAGAGCGGCATACAGCTTGAGATAAACGCCGAAGTGGACTATTCGGTCTTGGACGAAAAGGAAGTTGCCACGGTTGAGACTGTCTGCAAATTGTTCGCTGACATGAGCGCCGGAGAAATCTCAGAGACAAGCCATAAAGAAAAGGCTTGGATTGCGAACCATCAGACACGCGCAGAAATTTCGTATCAGGATGCCTTTGCGCTCCATTACAACTAAATGGATTGTGTATGGCAAAGAAAAAGAAACATAAGCCGCAACCTCCGACCGAGTATGTCGAGGTCGAAGTCAATCACGGCATGTTTGAGGATTACCTTCAGTATGGCCCGCAGTATGACACCGTCAACGACTGCCCCATATTTGAAGGTGAGACGGAATTTGTTCCCCATCAAAGCTTCAAGAAACTGCCGAAAGATGTCAAAGGGTTGCTGAAAGACATGATGATGAGCTTCGTTACAGATTTTTGGAAAGCCAACCGTCAGATTCCAGTTGACGGAGAGCTGAAACAGTTGCGTAAGAAAGCACTTGACGCTCTTCTTCACGACCTCAGAATCTACCTCAAAGACGATAAGGAGGTGGCGCAATTCCTTAACGGCTGTGTCGCCACGACAATAAACCGTCTGTTAAAGGCGGAAAAGGCGTCCAATAACGTTTAGGTTGTCCATAATCGCAGTTTTTTGTAGAAATCGCGGTTATAATCG
>CAZAZA010000167.1:0-3514 GCA_964489495.1 uncultured Bacteroides sp. | reverse complement strand
GCTCAAGGAGGCAGCAAAAATCCTCAGTCACCATTTCATGCTTTTCTCTGACGAGAAAATCACTCTGGAAACACCCGAGGCTGAGAATGGCGAAGAATTCGATGAGGAGGTGCTCCACATGCGCCAGCTTCTTAAGAGCAAGCTCGTTGACATGGATCTTTCGGTGCGTGCGCTTAACTGCCTGAAGAGTGCCGAAGTCGAGACCCTGGGTGAACTTGTAGTATTCAATAAGAATGACTTGTTAAAGTTCCGCAACTTCGGACGCAAGTCACTCACCGAGCTTGACGAGCTTCTTGCCAACCTGAACCTGTCGTTCGGAATGGACATTTCAAAGTATAAATTAGATAAAGACTGACAACAACGATGAGACATAATAAGAATTTCAACCACTTAGGTCGCAAGAAAGCCCACCGCGACGCTTTGTTGGCCAACCTTACCATCTCGCTGATCATGCACAAGCGTATTTTCACTACGCTTGCTAAAGCAAAGGCACTCCGCATGTATGCCGAGCCGCTGATCAACCGTGCGAAAGAGGACAATATGAACAACCGCCGACTGGTGTTCAGCTATCTTCAGGACAAGAAAGCTGTTACCGAGCTTTTCAGAGGCGTTGCCGAGAAGATTGCTAACCGCAATGGCGGCTATACACGCATCCTCAAGACCGGCCACCGTCTGGGCGACAACGCTATGATGTGTATGATGGAGCTTGTCGACTACAATGAAGGCATGCTTGGCGAAAAGGCAGGTGCAAAGAAAACCCGCACCCGTCGCTCGCGTAGCAAGAAGGCCGAAGCTATGGTTGCTGAGACACCTGCAACCGAGACTCCGGCAGCTGAAGCACCGGCAGCCGAATAATCGACAGTCATTACGATATATCGCGGGCGCATCCCACAAGTTGGGGTGCGCTTTTTTTGTGGCGGAATGTGTAATCAGGTTAATCATTCCAAAAAAAATAATTTTTCTTCTCAATATGCCGATTATTTAGTAATTTTGCATGCCGACGTATACGGCATAAGTATTGAAATTCTTATATAATCGATAACCAATTTTTAAGCAACTTACGTTATGAAGATTGAAAAAATCATTGGCCGCGAAGTTCTTGATTCGCGTGGCAATCCCACAGTAGAAGTGGACGTGTATCTCGAATCGGGTGCATTTGGCCGCGCTTCTGTTCCGTCAGGAGCTTCCACCGGTGTTAACGAGGCTCTCGAGCTTCGTGACGGCGACAAGAGCCGCTACATGGGCAAAGGCGTCCTCAAGGCTGTCGCTAATGTGAACGGCCCGATCGCTGAAGCTCTTATCGGCATGAGCGCTCTCGATCAGATCAAGATCGACGAGACTATGATCGCTCTCGACGGCACAGAGACCAAGTCAAACCTTGGCGCAAACGCTATCCTTGGCGTTTCGCTCGCTGTTGCAAAAGCTGCAGCTGACTACCTTGACCTTCCGCTTTACAAATACATCGGTGGCGTGAACTCTTATGTTCTCCCGGTTCCGATGATGAACATCATCAACGGTGGCGCTCACTCTGACGCTCCTATCGCATTCCAGGAATTCATGATCCGTCCTATCGGCGCATGCTGCTACCATGAGGGTATCCGTATGGGCACAGAGGTGTTCCACAACCTCAAGAAAGTGCTCCATGACCGCGGCCTCAGCACTGCAGTAGGTGACGAAGGCGGTTTCGCTCCCAAGCTCGAAGGTACTGAAGACGCCCTCAATGTGATCATTAAGGCTATCGAGGCTGCCGGATATGTACCCGGTAAGGATGTTACCATTGGCCTTGACTGCGCTTCTTCTGAATTCTACAAGGACGGTGTTTACGACTACACCTGGAAGCAGGCTGACGGTCCCAAGTACACATCGCAGCAGCAGGCTGAATACCTCAAGCACCTCGTTGAGACATATCCTATCGACTCAATCGAGGACGGTATGGCAGAAAACGACTGGGAAGGCTGGAAGATTCTCACCGACCTTATCGGCAACCGTTGCCAGCTCGTAGGTGACGACCTCTTCGTTACCAATGTCAAGTACCTTCAGAAAGGTATCGAGATGGGTTGCGCTAACTCAATTCTCGTTAAGGTTAATCAGATCGGCTCGCTCACCGAAACACTCCGCGCCGTTGAGCTCGCACAGCGTCATGGTTACACCGCTGTCATCTCGCACCGTTCGGGTGAGACAGAGGATGCAACAATCGCTGACATCGCAGTTGCAACCAACGCAGGTCAGATCAAGACCGGTTCTGCTTCGCGCAGCGACCGTATGGCTAAGTACAACCAGCTTCTCCGCATCGAGGAGCAGCTTGGCAGCGCCGCAGTTTACGGTTACGGTCCGCGCACAAAGATGCCACAGGCTTAATTGTACGGCATAATATATGACAAGCCCCGGCCTTCAGACTTGGAAGCCGGGGCTTGTTATGATTATGGTGACCTCTTTACTCTGATAGCCGCAGTACGCGTATGCCGCTGCAAGATGTCTGCTTGCGCAGATATTCGTCGAGGGGATATTTGTCGATGGTCACTTTGCCGGCTTTAGATGATGCGTGCAGGAGGTATGGCTTGTTTTCGACGAAGACGATGAACCCCACATGTGATATATCAAGCCCTTTTTCTTTTGAGACGAGCATAATTATGTCGCCTTCTCGCAGATTGGCCTTCGCGGCCCCTCCTTTGGCCAGATAAGGGAAGCGGTGTCCACGGTAAGCCGATTCGCGTGTGCGGATTTGGTTATATATGTTTTCATCCTTAAGCGCAGGGTAGCGGTCGCGGTTCGCCGACATGAAGTCCAATGATTTTATCTGGTATTTCGCGTTTCCAACCACCGAAGTGTAGTCGCGTATATTTCCACGGCTGCTGTTGTCGATCACCCAGTCGCTCATATAGTGTAGACGTGAAGCGTAACCGTCAACAACACCTCCACGGTAACGCAGGCTTTCAAGATAGTTGATGAAATCCCGCCATGACCACCTGCGGTCACTAGCCGACATCGACAAGGCGAGAACTGTCTCCATATATGTCGTACAATCCATTTCCGACATATTCACTGTCAGCATCTCCGGATCTGCCTCTATTGTATTGCTCTTGTAGGGTGTTCCGACAAGCTTTTTCGCAAAATGTATTACCCAGGCGTTGGGTGACTGCAGATTCAGGTGAGATGCTTCTTCGAGCACCGACCCTATTAGTGTAGTGTCAGAAGCCTCGTCTGCAAAACGTACCGAAGCCGGCGTGGCCGCATATATATATGTCGATGCAGAAAGAGATATCAGCAGTGCAGCGATTTTTTTTATACAGGAAGTCATAATGATTAATTTGGTTGCGAAAGTACTAAAAAATCACGAACTAAGCAAAGAAGCAGAAATTGGACAAATTAACTGAAAAGTTATTTGTCTGGTTTACAGCGGAAAATGTGACGAACGTAAAATTTTGGCGAAAAAAGTTGCTAAAAAATTTGGAGGGTAATGAAAAAGGGTGTAACTTTGCACTCGCTTTTCGGAAATGACCACAGCGGTGATCGC
>CAZAZA010000166.1:0-3579 GCA_964489495.1 uncultured Bacteroides sp. | reverse complement strand
TGGCACGCAGGAAGATAAAATGTATGCAGACATGAGCCAAGACAATCATACCGATTCCACAGTGTGGTTCGCCATCAGGTCGAAGCACGACTTCCAGGCCGAAGAGGCCCTGGCCAAAGTCTGTGACGAAGTCTTCTTTCCCAAAGAGCGGGTCACCCTCCCCGGCCGCAAGCCCCGGGTCAAAGCCGTCATTCCACACGTCCTCTTTATCCGCACCACCCGCTCTAAAGCGCTGGCCCTCGAAGCCGAGGGCCGACAGACCCCCGGCCTGTCCCCTGCCATCTGGATCTACCGCTACCCCAGCGACAACACCGTCCAGGTCATCCCGCAGCAGTCCATCGACCTGCTTAGGCTGCTCACCTCCGACGACACCACCCGGTGCCGCGTCTACAACGCCCGCGACTTCCGCCCCAGCGAGCGCGTCCGCGTCACCGGCGGCATCTACCAAGGCTACGAAGGGTGCGTGCGGCGCATCGCCAAAAACCGCCACGTGGTCGTTAGCATCGAAGGCGTCTGCATGGTCATCCTCCCCTTCATCCACCCCGACCTCCTTGAGCCAGCGGGGCCGCATTAGCGGCCCATCAACCACACACGACACATAAGTCACATTGACTCTCGCTCAATTAATTTTCCTCTACCGCGCGGCCTCTGACCGCGATACCCTCATCGCCGCCGGACGCGAGCACGCCACCTGCTACCGGCAGGCGCGCATCCTCGCCGAACTCCGCCGGCGCACCCCCGCCGACGAAGCCGAGCGACGCGCCGTCGCCGACTGCGAGGCCGACTACCGTCGCAGCCTCGCCCGCTTGGCCGAGGCCACCGGCCTCCCCGTCGGCCCGATCGACCAAGTCGAGGCCGAGACCACATGCGGCGATACCCCCGCCGAGCTATGCGCCGCCATCGACCGCCTCAGCGGCTACACCGACCTGGCCGGTCGTGAAGCACTGATTGCCACCGTCGACCGCGCCATCGACTGCCTCGACCGCGCCCGGCATACCGGCACCATCCAGCCCGTGGCCGCCCTGGCCGCCACCCTCGCCGAACTTGCCCGACGCGACACCGTCCGCTGCCCCGCATGGGTCATGACCCTCTTAGCCGACGCCGTCGCCCAGTGGCTCGCCCGCCCGGCCGTCCCCGACACCGATATGGTGCTCCCCCTGCTCACGCAGGCCCTCTACAGCGGCGACTGGTCCTTGCAGCGCCGCGCCGCCCGCATCATCCGCCGCCACCGCCTCCCCGACTACCCCGACTACTGCACCCCCGGCGCAACAGTCTGAAGTATCAAGGTTCTCCAGTTGCCCCCGCAACCACCCCTAAAGACCTTACCGACCTTAAAGACCTTACTGACTCACCTCCACCTCAAGCCTCAAACCTTGCAGCTCCGCTGCACCACCTCATGGGATACAACGAATCTTATTCACCGGAACGAAAAGCCAAACGTGTTTCAACATGGCTTTTGCTCAATATCATCGCACGGTCAAACCAAAAGCCGTCACATTATGTCGAAGCCTTCAAGAAAACAGCCGACAAGTCTGCAATAATGCATTATGGCAGAACAACAGACAAGGCTTTCAAAATCCTCACCGTCGAGGCCGGACACAAAACAGAAGCCGGAATTCCGACAGTGATGAAAATTCGACTGATTACATTCAGTGTGGTCGACAAAGATGCGTTCTACAATCTTGAGAAGCAAGCCGATGTGACAATTCAAGACTGGGACACAAACATCGTTGCAAACAAGAAAGAACACATTTTCTACTTCTTTCCGCTCAAGCATCTGCTTGCTGTCCCCAGAAGCATGACCATCCACAATGCAAAAGAATGCATCTACAAAGTGCTGAACGATGTTGAGCCTGAGACGTTCAACGTCGAGGTAGTAACCGAGAGAAACATTATCGAACAGATAAAGAAGGCCAATAAGATAATACGCATCGAAGCCAAAATCTGCTTCTCAAACCCCGGTCATCCATCAGGATTCAAAGGATTGTTTGATGACAAAATGAAAGAATCCGAAGCCGAGTCTGTCAACCTGACCATCAACGGTTCAAGGAACAGACCGCTTTCAGATTCAGAAGACGGACTTGTTGAGGCTGTCATCGAAGCCGGAGAGAAAAACGGTGAAGTTGTCGCCACGGTTCAGGAGACACCTGACTCCAAAATAACTAAAATCAGGACATCCGATTATCCCAAGTCCATTTCTCTTGGAGAACCATCCGAAGATCTCGGATTTGCCCTATGGCAAAACATAAGCAACCTTAACTAAAGCCAATGGCTTTAAATAATGACATACATTTCGGCTTTTCTGGGATTCTACGTGACTACGGTTGGCGGGACTTCTGGGCAGATGTATGGTTGCCATTCTTGCTTTTTTTAGCCACGCTTGTCTCTTTAGAGATATTTGTTAATGAGCCGGACAATTCGTTGGAATTGGTCAGGAATACGGTTAATCTTACATTCCAGATAGGTCCGACGCTCGTCGCATTCATTCTGGCAGCCTACGCATGCCTGAGTTCGATTTTCCTCACCGATTCCGTTTCCGGACTCGCCAGCAGTGAAAAAGGTCAAGACCTGTTCCGCAGCATAAACTCAAACTTTGCAGTTTGCCTCTTTGTCGGACTTGCATCAATTTGCCTGGCCATTATAGTTTACTTGATTATGTCGTTTGATCTCAAAATCGGTAACCCCGTTGGGCTCAACAACCTCGCAACATCAGCTGAAATATTCCTTATTGCCTGGATGTTAAAAATGGTCTTCGGCATCATCAGCGATCTTCACGACTGCATCAAGACAATCCTCCAGCTAAAACGAGCAACAAAACCGCCACCGAAGCAAACTGATAGTTAGTCATAGCTTTGCAGCTTCACCGCTTCAAACCTCAAACTTTGCGGCTTCGCTGCAGCGGCTCTGCTACACATCACCCTCCTTGTCATTAAGCATTACGCATTAAAATAGGCATTAGGCATTATAAAATATCCGGACGCAGTTGCTTGGCGAAGTCATTCAGGTAACTCGTCTGTCGCCAATAACCATCGTCCGGATATTTTACAAATTGTAATAGTTTGTCTTTGGCGTGGCGTTCAATTTTAGACAACCATTCTATCCTCAAAAAATTTCACACGATGCAGCTCCGCTGTACATCCTCCACATACGACACATAAGTCACATTCAACCTATTAAACCTTCTCCCGTAAGCGTGTAAAAACGACGTCTTACAATCCCTAAAGCCAATATCGACCTTTGTTGGTGAAAACCAACAATCAAACGAAGACCTCAAGCGGTTTTACACGCCTACACAAGACTTGCATGAACAGTTGTCAAAACGACATTTTGTAAATCATCGATTCAGTAACATTCAACTAATTAACTAATCCAGATGATCCGTGGTATTAACTATAGAATTAAATCATTGTTTTTAAGACTGAAATTCTTTAAATCTCTCTCTCAAAATAAGAGTGTTATTAATTCTCCGTCAACTATTAACGGGTATAGAAATCTTAGAATCGGACAGAACGTTTACATCGGGCCACATAGTTTGATTTATTGTACCATTGCGTCCATAAATATTATGGATAATGTCGT
>CAZAZA010000165.1:0-3662 GCA_964489495.1 uncultured Bacteroides sp. | reverse complement strand
GTTCAACTTCATGGAAAGCATTATCGCCAAACTCAAACAGAACGGCAAGATCCGGACATCCGAGACCTACAGATCCACTCTCAACAGCTTCAAGAAATACCGCAATGACGAGGATATGATGCTCGACTGCATTACCTCGGAAACTATGGAAGGATATGAGGCGTGGCACCACAGGCGAGGTGTGGCGCCAAACACCATATCATTCTACACCCGCATCCTCCGTGCGGTCTATAACCGTGCGGTCGAAGACGACATCATCGAGAACCGCAATCCTTTCCGAAAGGTATATACCGGGATTGACAAGACTGTCAAACGTGCGTTGCCGTTGAAAGTTATCAAGAAAATCAAGTCGTTGGACTTGTCCCTGACTCCGGCACTCGACTTCGCCCGCGACATGTTCCTGATGAGTTTTTATCTTAGGGGAATGAGCTTCATCGACATGGCTTTTCTGAAAAAGTCAGACCTCAAAAACGGCTACGTCACCTACCGGCGCCGCAAGACCGGTCAGCAACTCATCATCGAATGGACTAAGGAGATGCAGACGATACTCGACAAGTATCCCGAAAACAAAAGCGGCTACCTCATGCCCATCATTCGCAATCCCGGACTCAACGAGCGATGCACCTACCGCAACACAGGCTACAACATCAACCACAGCCTGAAACGTATCGCCGTAATGGTAGGAGTAACAATCCCGTTGACCCTCTACGTAGCCCGCCACAGCTGGGCTTCCGCTGCCAAAGCCAAAGGCATCCCTCTCTCCGTAATCTCCGAAGGCATGGGCCACGACAGCGAGGCAACCACCCAAATCTACCTCGCCAGCCTCGACACCTCCGTCGTCGACAAAGCCAACAGCCTGATCCTAAAGAGCCTTTAATCTCAGCCTCAGTTTCCACCTCGGAGATTGAGGCTGATTTGTTTAGCAGTTGTCCAAATCTCTTGCTTAGAGAGACTTATCCAAACGCAAAGTTACGAATTAACTCTTAGATAACAACTTTATTTGACATTATTTTTTTTAACTAGCCATCAGATTTTCTCACATTGTTTAGCAATTAGTCCTTATTGAATTACTAAATCAACTGATTCTCAATAAGGATATGGAGCACCCAGCTCTCTAAGCAAGAGATACTTAAAATCCAAGATAAAACAAAAAATGAAAAACCATGAGATGTAAAAATTGTGGTTGGCCAAACGAATCTAACGTGTCACACTGTGTGAAGTGTAACGCTCCTTTGCAAGGTTCGATGGTCGACTCTAATCTTGAAATGAAGCAGTCTTTTGAAGACTCTGATATTATCAAATCAACGATCCGTGAGTCATTAGGCAACGATAATACTGGTAATAATCAAGATTGTCCACCAAAATCTTGTCCTCATTGCGGCTATCCGGTCGTTTCTTCGATGAGCGAATGCCCCATATGCCACACTGCTCTCGATGTGAAAGGAGGGGCACAGGGCTTTATTGGCAACCGTATCCCTAATGGGGATAGGCAAGCAGCCGGTCGCCCGGTAGGTGGAACTATCAATCCATGGGCCGTGCCTAACGATGGGTCGTTCTGTACGCTCCGACGTATACCATGGCAGAAAGAGCAGGTGGTATACGAGCCGGTCAGCTATTCTGGCGATGAAATTGTTTTGAATCGTGCAAACACTGATGCCAACAATAATTCAATTACTTCTCGCGAACAGGCTGCTTTGCTGCATGAAAACGGAGAATGGTTTATTGAAAACCGCAGTGATTTGCAAACTACATTGTTACGTGTCGATCGCCGAATAAAACTTGAAGACGGCGATGTGATTATGCTTGGAAACCGGATGTTTGAGTTTAGAAAGTGTTAGGTTATGCCATCTCCTAACATAGGAATTGCCGAACGATGTCAGTTTGGTCCGGGCGACTATATCGACGGTGTGTGGCGCATAGACTCTTTCCTTGGAGAAGGTACGTTCGGGCAAGTTTTTCGTGTCAAAGATTCGAAGGACAATACATACGCGCTGAAGCTTCTCAAACTATGGGAAGTTGAGTCATCGGAACGTTCCAACCTTCTCAAACGATTTGACCGAGAGTATGAGACAGGACGGATAAGGAGCGATTTTCTTGTTCATTCGCTACATAAGGGAATAGTGAAGGGAAATGCATATATAGTGATGGAGTATTGCAAAGGGGGAGATTTGCTAAAAGCCATGAATAACGCATGTCTTGATTTACCCCTATTAGCAAATCACATACTGTCTGGCCTAAAAGACCTTCATTTGAATGGGAAAGTCCATCGCGATTTGAAACCCGAGAATGTGTTGTTACGCGACATGAATCATGCGGCTCTTACGGATTTTGGTATATCCGGTGACCAAAATAACCGTCTGACACAGCGCGGGTGGCTTGGTGTGCCGCAACAAAGGTTCGGTACTATAGCCTACATGCCGCCGGAACAGATAAACCCTAAAAGAGGAAATGCAACAGTCTTGCCTACAACCGACATATTCTCATTTGGGGTAATGATATACCAATTGCTGACAGGCAACTTGCCATTTGGGAAACTTGAGTCACAAAGCGATGTGCCGCCCTATGTTTACAAGAGCAGTAATGGAATATGGAATCGCTCTCTTCTTGCTGAGATGCCTGAGGGTGGAGATTGGTTGAAGCTGATAGAGGGTTGCCTGGTGCCCGATTTCAACAACCGTTTTCAGACAACAGACGATGTAGCGAGGTATGTCCCAAGGAGTGCTTCAAACAACAATTGTGTCCTTGCTGCAAAGTCAGTCGCATTCAAAAGTGACATACGTAAAGGTATGCAGCTCAGAGTTATGCAAGGAGAGGAACCCGGACGCGCATATATTTTGAATCAACTGTTTACCGATAATTGCACTGTTTTATACGTTGGTAGGAATTGCGGTGACGTATGGAATCATATAGGTATAAAGGAAGAAGAAAGCAGATATATATCGCGGCGTCACTGCACTATAGAAAAGGACCGAAACACAGGTCGCTGGATAATTCGTGACGGACAGTACCGAGTCACATGTCATGTAGGCCTAAGAATTGATCATATAATGCCATGCTCCGGATGTGCCGCGTTATGCGGTAGACGCAGTCCTATGGAGTGGACGGCATCGCTAAACGGAACGTATGTCAATTCAAACGAGGTACACAAGGAGGGCGTGGTTTTGTCGGCTGGCGACATAGTGTCAATTGGCGACGTGAAAATGCGTGTGGAAGGATTATGACATATGGCTCGTAATGAGATAAATATATTCGGAACTTCTTTTCTCGACCTGTTGTCGGGTGCATTAGGGGCTGTTATCATATTATTTATAATAGTACCTAAAATGACAGTTGAACAGCAGAACACACTCGAGGAAATTGAGCGACTGAATGTTCAAGTAGAGGAACTTAATAATCTTATGGAACAAATTCAAAATTCTGTTACACAAGAACTCTATGAGCAGATTCAACAACAAATAGATGCATTGCAAGAGACGGTCTGTCAATTGTCTGAGGAAGTTCATAATTTACAAGGACAACTATCTACTGTGCAGTCTGAAAATGAGAGTCTACGAGCTGAAATCGAACAATTACGAGAAAACCAACAACATAGTCAAGAGCTACAACAAGAAAACGAGCGACTTCGTCAACGGATAGAGCAACTTGAACAACAAGTGGAACAG
>CAZAZA010000164.1:0-3748 GCA_964489495.1 uncultured Bacteroides sp. | reverse complement strand
CGACCCTCTGCTTGTAAGGCAGACGCTCTGAACCAGCTGAGCTAAGCGCCCTTTCGGGTAAAAATGCAAAACTAAGGGAGTACTTTCTCAAGAGAAGAGATTTGCGGGTGGGCGCTGAGGGATTCGAACCCCCGACCCTCTGCTTGTAAGGCAGACGCTCTGAACCAGCTGAGCTAAGCGCCCGTACTCTCTTTCGATTTGCGCTGCAAAGTTAAGGCCATTTTCCGAATCTGCCAAATTTTTTTCAAGTTTTTTTTGCAAGAGCCTAATTTTTTTCGGCGGCGAGGTATCGGCGGTATATCCCAAAACCTTGCTTTGCCTTGAATCCTATATATGTGTGGGCCACGAAATGCCTCAATTCCTGTTTTGGTCAGGTCGAGGCGCCCGGACGTGGAAGTTCGGGCGCCTCGACTCACTGTCCGTTATCGAACGAATTTTATGTTTTTAGTGGAATCATTAGTTTTAAGGCACGCGATATAGACTCCGGAGGGCAACGAAGAAATATAGACGCAACCGTGTCCGGCACCAGTGTGCACTGAAACAAGATGCCCCGACACGGTATAGACAGAGAGCGTCCATTCTCCGGATGCTTCAACTGCGAGCGCGTCGTCTTTAAGGCAGACGGAGTCCTTGTTGTCTTTATCCGCGATTTCTATGCTTGTGTAGCCCGGTATACGATAGAGCCATTCTCCCGAACGCGTACGGACCGAAACTAATTCAAGCGTAGATCTTCCACCACTCCTGTCATCTATGGAATAAGGCGTGAACAAGTATCCTCCGTCTTCTATTCCAATCCCCTCGACAACCCGGAAAGTCCAATGTGGCTCCGGATCACCACCAAAATATGCCGAAATATACTGAATCTTCCGATTAATGCCCTCGAATACCTCGGTTGTCACTCTATCCAGTTTGATAGATGACTCCTCATACCAAAATATATACGGTGGCATATCATAGTTTACATTATAATCCATCATACCTAAGCTATCATTTGGCATCATGTTGAAGTCATATATCTTTAATTCATGCACGGTGTCTCCATACAGATACAAATACATTCCACTTCCAGCATAAGGCTCTGCATAATGCTCCGCCGTACCTCGTAGCATAAACACTTCTCCGTCCTTTTCCCTGATATATGCATGCGGTTCATTCCCGGTTATCACAGGCGCATCAGCCTCCGGGTATATAAACACGTTATAATATTCTTTACCATTGATGATGGAAACGCCATCCAACCTGATAAAGTCACTCCGATATATCTTTTTACCGAGATAGTAGTCATATTCATCATAACGATATTCCCAGATCTTGTCTTCAGAAATCAGATGCTCAAACTCTGTCTCGCTCGCTCCAATCGCCTTGAATAGGCACACAAGCACTGCAAATAAAATAATTCTTCTATTCATAAATCTCTACTTTTTGTTTCAATGCCCCAAATTTAGGTCATTCAATTTAAAAATGCAAACCTTTTTTTACAAGTTTTATTATTTTGTCGCAAGTTTTATTATTTTGTCGCAAATTATGTAACTATTAAGCAGAGGTAATATTGCGAGGGTGTAGTGAAGGTCTGCCATACATGCGACAAACGAGTCAAGGCCTGCCTAATTTTTTTCGGCGGCGAGGTATCGCTGCCACTCCTGCCGGGTGCCCTTGTACACATTCAGGTCGACATCTCCGTCAATACCGTCGACTCGTCCGCGGTGGGTGTGCTGCCAGAATGTCCAGCGGAATTCAGGGCCCGGCTCGACAAACGAGCACAGCCACAGAGCTCGCCCTGCAAAGTGTGTGCGCAAGTACGAGTCATAGTCTTTTTTGTTGGAATAGATTATCACGTTATGTCCCCGGCTCTCGAGGTAACCGATCATAGCCGAGAGATTGTTGCCGACATTCGCGGCCGACACATCGTCGGGATTTGTCCACTCCTCCACATCGATGGCTATCGGAAGGTCGAATTCCAGCCCGCGTATTGCCTGAAGCAGGTTGACGGCCTGCAGGTCGCCCGGACGGTCGAAGCGGAAAAAATGATAGGCCCCCACTTTGATCCCGGCATCACGGGCGGCATAATAGTTGTCGTGGAAACGCGAATCGGAGAACCCCGCGCCCTCGGTGGCTTTAATATAAGCGAAACTTATGCTGTCGGCGGCCACCCTGACGAAGTCGATCTTGCCGTTATGGGCCGACACGTCAATCCCCCTGACGGCATACCGCGACAAGTCGGGAGAAGACCCACCGCCGTCGTAACGCCACCACACAAGGCATCCGACAAGCAGCATTGCCACGCCGCATGCCGACAGAACACGCTTATATTTCAGGTTGAACGTTGCCATCGAAGGCAAAGTTACAAAAAAAATCGCATCACCCGCTTGCCAATTCAGAAATAATGCCTACCTTTGCAGCAGGGTAAGTCCTACACGACCAGCTCCCCGCGTAATCCGTCAGGTCATGATCGAAGCAGCGGGCTCGGGTTGAGCGGTGCGATGTAGTAAGCTTGCCCTTTTTTCGTACCCATACTTTTCGAGGAGTCTACATGGCACTATCAAAAAGATATGTCTCGTTTCAATCTATTAGACTATTACCCACACAATATGGTATATAACGCTGATATAATGCTAAATAACATTGGATTTTAGACTTATGAGAAACATTCCGGGAACAGATATGATTTTTATTTGTATGATGGCATTTGTGCGGTACAAATGAAAGCATTTCCTGTAAAATAAGGATAATGATGGAATCCGAAAAAACGACATAGTATATCAAAATATTATAAGTAATGCCTGGAAATCGCTGATGCCTTAGACACTCTATACTTCGGTTGCGAGAAATTCTACGTTCACGATGTGTTTGCACTTTACGGCATATTACGAAGTCTAAAATCATTATCCCTCAAAACTTTTTTATGCTTTTTCTCGTTAAACTATTGCAGGGGCTAGAAAAAAGTATTACCTTTGCATTAGAAAAAGCAACGCCCTGCTTTCTTGCAGGGAATAGGCCGCTTACGAGCGGCTTTTTTTTATTTATCATGGAACCTAAGAAAAGAGTTACATTCTATATCGACGGCTTCAACTTCTATTTCGGACTCAAACGCACGAAAAAAGTTGATCCCGCTTGGCGTGCGTTTTACTGGATTGACATTGTAAAACTATGCGAGAGTTTTCTTGGTGAAGGGCAAACGCTTGAAAAAGTCATATACTTTACCGCCTCTCCGCTCAGTCCTCAGAAAAACAGCAGACAGAGCGCTTTCCTCAATGCTAACAAACTCATAAATGGCGATAGATTTGAGATTGTACGAGGAAAGTATCTTGACAAGCATATTATCTGTCCTTACTGCAATGGCGACATTTCAAGACCTGAGGAAAAGAAAACGGACGTGAATATCTCTATTCGTATGGTCAAGGATTGTGTGATGGACGCAACAGATATCGTGGCGTTAGTGAGCGCAGACAGTGACCTTGTGCCACCTATCGAACTTATTCAGCGTCTGTTCCCGGAAGTAGGCATCAAGGTATACTTTCCGCCATCCAATTTTAGCAATGACTTGAAAGACAATCTTATTCATCATCGCAGCAAGCCGGTTCTGATGATTAAGAATATCCGTCGTTTCCAGTCTGCAATAATGCCGGAAACTGTTTCCAAAGACGGGAAATCATATACCATTCCCGACAAGTGGAAATAAAGTATAATTATAATTTATATGTCAGCATCAAATGAAAACCCAACTGTTTGCTGCGGACAATCGGACTGC
>CAZAZA010000163.1:3656-3863 GCA_964489495.1 uncultured Bacteroides sp. | reverse complement strand
AAGCCCGGCCTGCTTGGCCTTGGCAGCGTCGATGTCGACCATATACTGCGGGAAGGTGGGGTTGAAGGTGGTATAGGCCATCTGTATCTCGGGCTGCTGGTTGAGGGCGCCGAGGAAGGCCATGACGACGGCGTGGAATTCGTTGATGTCGCCGCCGGTCTTGTCCTGCATCTTAAGCTCGAAACCGTTGGTGGCCGAGTAGCCCGT
>CAZAZA010000163.1:0-3646 GCA_964489495.1 uncultured Bacteroides sp. | reverse complement strand
GCGGCCGTCTTTCACCTGCTGTCCGATCATGCCGTAGAGCTGCTGGATGATGGCGTCGGAACTTTCGGCCTTCGAGCGTTCCTTCCAGTCCTTGAGCTTGATAATGAATGTACCGTAGGTTGCACCCTGGCCGGCTATGAAGCTGTAACCGTTGATCATCGTGCGGCTCTCGATGGCGGGCACCTGCGCCATGACGGCGTCGATCTTGTCGAGTGTCTCGCTGGTGCGCTCCTGCGATGTGCCGGCAGGCATGTCGAGCATGACGAAGACCGTGCCGGTGTCCTCGTTGGGGACAAGAGTCGACGGGGTGCGCGCCATAAGCCATACAAGCACTGCTACGGAAGCGGCAACGATGCCGAACGAGGTGACTTTGTGGCGGGCGAAGAACCCTACGCCGACTTTATATTTGGTGAGAAGCGCGTCGTAAGCGGCATTGAACCCCGCATGGAAGCGCGATACGAAGTTGGTCTTCTTTTTCGACTCCTCGTCGTGAGGCTTAAGGAAGATCGCACAAAGGGCCGGCGAAAGGGTCAGGGCGTTCACAGCCGAGAAACCGATGGCTATGGCCATGGTCAGACCGAACTGCTTGTAGAACACGCCGGCCGTACCGGGCATGAACGACACGGGCACGAACACGAGCATCATGACGAGGGTGATCGACACGATTGCCGAACCGATTTCGCTCATGGCGTCGATCGAAGCCTTGCGGGCGTTTTTGTAGCCGACGTCGAGCTTGGAGTGGACCGCCTCGACCACCACAATCGCGTCATCGACCACAATCGCGATGGCAAGCACGAGTGCCGAGAGGGTGATGAGGTTGATCGAGAAGCCGATAAGGCTCATTATCGAGAAGGTGCCTACAAGAGCCACAGGGATGGCGATGGTAGGAATGAGGGTCGAACGTATGTCCTGAAGGAAGATGTACACCACGACGAACACCAGGAGGAAGGCCTCGATGAGGGTCTGGATCACGTGGTGGATCGAAGCGTAAAGGAAGTCGTTGTTGTTCATAGGGATGGCAACACCGATACCGGTCGGAAGGTCTTTCTTCATCTCGTCAACAAACTTCAGACAGTCGTTGATGATGGCGGTGGCGTTTGAGCCGGCGGTCTGGAAGACGATGGCGGTGACACCGGCACGTCCGTTGAACTTGCCGTGGAAACCGTAGGTCACACGTCCGAGCTCGACATCGGCGATATCCTTCAGACGGAGAACCTCGCCGTTGGAATTGGCGCGTATGACTATGTCGTCGAATTCCTCTGGAGTCTCAAGACGTCCCTTGTAGCGCATGATGTACTGGAAAGACTGGTTGCCCTGCTCGCCGAACGCGCCGGGAGCGGCCTCGATGTTCTGCTCCGACAATGCCGCGGTGACATCGCCCGGCATAAGGCCGTACTGGGCCATCTTGTCGGGTTTGAGCCATATACGCATCGAGTAGTCGGCACCCATGACCATCACGTCGCCCACGCCCGAGATACGCTGCATCTGAGGCACGACGTTGATTTTCATATAGTTCTCGATGAATGTCTCATCGTAAGCGCCGTTTTCGTCATAGAGGGTGACACCGATAAGCATGGAGGTCTGGCGCTTCTGCGTCAGCACGCCCACACGGGTCACCTCGGCCGGCAGCAGACTCTGGGCCTTGGCCACACGGTTCTGCACGTCGACGGCGGCCATGTCGGGGTCGAAGCCCTGCTCGAAATACACGTTGATGGTGGCCGATCCGGTGTTGGTGGCGGTCGACTCCATATAGGTCATGCCCTCTGCACCGTTTATCGACTCCTCAAGAGGGGCGATCACTGAATTGAGCACGGTCTGGGCATTGGCGCCCTGGTAGGTGGTGGTCACCGATATGGTCGGCGGCGCTATGTCGGGGAACTGCGTCACCGGCAGCGATGTCAGGCCGATCAGACCCAACAGCACAATAAATATCGAGATAACCGTCGATAAGACCGGACGGTTTATAAATCTGTCGAGTTTCATTTATATTGAAATGATATGATTGCGGGAGAGCTGGTTGGTTTACTGGGCGCCCTGGGGCTGTGCCTGGGCAGCCTGAGCGGCTTTGGCGGCTGCGTCAACCGGACGGATGACTGTGTTGGCTTTGACCGACGTGCCCACGCCCTCGGTCACGATACGGTCGCCGGGCTTGAGGCCGGACTTGACGATGAATGTCTTGCCGTCGCTCAGGGGCTCAACCACAATCGGGGTGGGGATGGTCTTGTTGGAGTCGTTCACTACATAAACGAACCGCTTGTCCTGAAGCTCGTAGGTCGACGACTGCGGGATGGTCATCACATTCTCCGAGTGGTTCGGGATGATGATGGTACCGGTCGAACCGCTGCGCAGCAGGCCGTTGGTGTTGTTGAACAATGCGCGGACGCTCGCGGCGCCGGTAGCGTTGTCGATCACACCCGACACGGTGGCAACTTTGCCCGGAAGCGGGTAGATCGAACCGTCGCTGAGGCGCAGCCTTACCTCGGGCATCGAGGAGATGGCCTGGTTGACAGTGGTGGCGCCGCTGTCGGAAAGGGCGAGCAGGTCGCGCTCGGTGAGCGAGAAATAGGCATAAACCTGCGAGTTGTCGCTCACCGTGGTGAGCGGCTGGGCCGACGACGGGGAGGCAAGAGAGCCTTCGCGGGCGGGTATCTGTCCCACAACACCGTCGGACGGAGCGGTCACAGTGGTATATGAAAGGTTTTTCTGAGCGGTCACGAGAGCTGCCTTCGCCTGGGCAAGCGAGGCTTTAGCGTTGGCAAGGTCGTTGGCAGCGAGCTGATACTCATACTGGCTGATGATATTCTTGTCAAACAGTTTCTTTTTGTTGTCGGCTGTGAGCTGCGCTGTGCTCACTGCGGTCGACGCTGTGTTGACGGCGGCCTGAGCCTGATCGACGGCGGCCTGGAACTGCACCTGGTCGATGGTGAAAAGGGGCTGACCCTTGTGAACCTGCTGGCCTTCGTCTACATGTACTTTGGTTATGAATCCCGTCACCTGCGGACGGATGGCGATGTCGGTCTTGCCTTTGATCAGGGCCGGGTAGGTGTCCTGAGAATCGGCATTGGAGAGAGACACGGTCATTGTGGCGATTTCGGGCGCGGGGGCCTGCATCTGGGTCTGGTCCGACCCGCAGGACCATGTCAGCACTGACATGGCTACTCCGGCTCCGAGCAGGCCGGCTGTGCGGAAAGCATTCTTCTTCATTGCTTTGTCCTTAAACATTATCTTTATTATTTCCTATTGTTAATTCACTTAAATATTGGCTGTTAGCGACTAAATCAGGGCATTTGGCGCACTATGTGGCCTTATTTTACAATTTTCCGACTGCAAAATTACTCAGATAACGGACTATATGGATATGATATTTGTCATAAATAAGAATTCTTTGCTAAAATTAGCAATCTTTATTGGACAAAAAGGCGACCCGCCTCCCCGAGTCAGGGGTAGCGGGCCGCCAAAGCAAGTAGGAACTTGAAAGATAGCCATACAGATGGCACTAATGAGTTTATCTGCACTTTTAGAGTTACGTCTGTCAGTCAGTAATGGGAGAATGATTTTGCAAGGATTCATTCCTGTCGAGCATACTTTTTACAATGATTCGGTAAAATTTGAGGATGACCAGTCTCGGCTAAGCCGCTAATTGAGC
>CAZAZA010000162.1:0-3864 GCA_964489495.1 uncultured Bacteroides sp. | reverse complement strand
TACCGACCACTGCAAGGGAGCATTAATATGGAGGAAATCCTTATTCGTGGTTCCTGATTTCGGAGAATATTCAAAAAATGATTGAGTTCCATTAACAGGAATATCCAGCGCGCCACCACCTTGACCATACAATGAGAATCCATTGTATGTGAATATCCGATAGTTGAGTTTTAACGGAACACCTATGTAATGTATGCGTTGTATTGTTTCTTTATGCATCAGCTCGCTTTCCGAAAGGAAGTCTGACCGCAAGAACGTATAACGAAGGCCGATTTCCATGCTCCAACGAGATGAAAGCGATTTGTTGAGAGACAGTCCGATGACTAACGGCATATAATGACGCGTTTTCTCTGTAACGTCAATTTCTTCTGAGGGTCCTTCCACATCAGGCACCCCGGGATTAGGTATGCGGTATCGGCTCAAATCATTTTGCTCAATGTTGCCGGAGTAGGCCAGTGCCAATGACCAATCCGGGGTTCCAGCGTGTGGTTTGCTTGGGAAATCTTCCTGAGCAATAAGTTCTTCCTGATATATGGTATTTGGGAATACTTTCACTGTGTCGTTGGTAATACTGTCGTTCTCAACAGTTCTTAGGCGATCGTCCGTAATTGTTGTCTCCGCTATGATGTTTTGTGTTTCATGTTGTCGTATTGCTTTATAAATCCTTTTTGATCCTGGCATGATACTGTCAGCCGCTGGATTTACATCCTCAATTGAGTCCGTAACGAAGGGCATTTCTTTATCTGTATTACTGCTTATAATCGGTTTAGATGGCGTTTCTTCTCTGCGGTTGATTGCCCAATGCCAGATAAGCATTATAATTCCAATAATTGAGAGGAAGCCCATCTCCTTACTATATTGCTTAATCATACGTCGCAGCATTGCTTTAGCGTGCGTAAGCTGAGAAGATGAAGAATGGGGCGCGATACCGAGCTGAGCAGCAATTTCTTTATGCGAAAGTCCATCAAGGACTGCAAGACGAAAGACTTTGCCGTAACCTTCAGGCAATTTTCCGATAATCTTATCCAATTCTTCCCAAGTCAGTTCTCGACCTTCATCTACGGTTACGCTGATATTATCGGCAAATGCTGTATCTGATATAGGAACAGAATTACGACTTGCCTCTTCTTTCAGATATTGGAGCGACAAGTTTTTCATTATAGAGGTAAGCCATGCTTCAACCTTTTCAGCGTTTTTCAGAGAAGCTATTGAAGCAAAAGCTATAAGGAAGCCGTCATGCAAAATATCCCATACCGTATCGTGATCATAGACATAGTGCGCCACAATCTCATACATGGGGGCAAGATAAGTCTGATAAAGAATTCCGAAGGCTTCTCTATCTCCCGACTGACAGCGTTGTATAAGATATCTTTTATCCATTGATTCAAAAACTATCTTAATAGATAGTCGCAAAATCAAAAGACTGCATGAACTTTCAAAAAAAATTTCGTCAACCTATGAATCTTCACAGATGCTATATCCTGTTGCTGTAAGCTTTCAGTTTCTTATCCGGAAACCGGGATATTGCTTTGTCAAATTCTCGGAGTATCGCGCATAGGAATGTACTACCAGTTCAACAAACTGGATTTTCTGTGATCTGTTTACTACGAAATAAAAAATATGACTTGTTCAACTGAGTTTATGGAGTTCGTATGCGTTGTGCTCGCTCCTTTGGGATAAGCGCTCAGCCGCAAGATAATGGTCAGAAGAAACAGATGATTTAATTACAGCGCTTTTATCCACGTAATTATATCATCAAGGACCTCTGGTGAAATCGTTTCCTCTATCTCGCCATATTCATCACTTTTGCCTGTAACTGCATGTTGAAATAAATGATTAAGTCCCTCATAAGCCTTGATTGTATAAGGTTTGCCATCGGAAGCGGCTGATATTTCCCCAAGGTTTTCCGTACAATCCACTTGACAATCTTTGGTCCCATTTATGGCCAGAAGGGGTACTGTCGAGGATGCAAGACTTTCATGCAAAGACAGTTTAAGAAACGACTTCATATAAGGTGTTGTGAACTGCTGGAATGCCTTGTTGAGATTGACAACCAAAGCTAAAGGTATTGAATCATCAGTTACGGGCGATATATCTTTACCGGATATGGCAGAATCCATTCCTTCTGCAAGATAACTACAGTAGCTATCAATTACAGAACTGCTCATAGCGATTCCAGCGAGAAGATCACGATTTTGTTGCAGCAACAAATCTTTACCGTTGATAGTCATACCTGCGAGTGACACTGCAAAATCGACCTTATTTTCGCCGGCGAGCATTATGGCTATAGAGCCTCCTTCACTGTGTCCAAGCACTCCAACATTCTTAAACCGTTTACGTAAAAGAGCAATCCCTGCTGCCGCATCGTTTTTAAGGTCATCTATAGTGCAATTTTTAACATCACCCGTTGACTCTCCAAAACCACGATCATCATACCTCAAAGTGGCTATTCCCTGACGGGCAAGTGCATCGGCAATGACAGCAAATGGCTTGTGTCCGAGAACTTCCTCATCCCTATTTTGCAACCCGCTGCCAGTAACCATAATAAGAGCCGGGGTATCAGCCGAACTGTTTTCAGGAAGGGTAAGAGTACCGCACAAGGTTGCATCGCCATTACTAAACGACACATCTTCATTAGTATAGGGATAAGGAGGTCGCGGAGTCTGCGGCCTGTTGACCTTTATCTCACCCATATAGAGTGTCAAAGGTGATGAATACCCTCGCTGGGTAAACATTCCAGAAATGGAATCCCCTCTCAAACGACCTTCGAACGCTCCGTTTATCATGGGAATCTGTATGGAAACTATACCTGTTGTATCCGGCATCCATTTCGTCGCAATACCTTTTACGCCCTGAGCCGGTGAATCAAGAGTGCAACCTTCGGCTGAAAAATTGAAAACTATCGGAAGTGATGTGCCTCCTACCTTAAGATTCCCGTTCCAACTTCCTGATTGAGCATAGACACCAATGGCTGATAGTGCCATGATCCATGCTGATATAATTTTTAGAGACATTTTTCTAATATCATTTAAGTGTCATATTCAACAAAATTAGGCAAAATTCTTCAGTTGACAATCACATATCAGCATTATGACTTACGCACATACACGAAACAATGGGCCGCATCGCAAGACTACGACACGGCCCATTGTTATTTATTTAATTGGCAGGTTTGATTACATCATGCCACCCATACCACCCATTCCGGGTGCGGGCATTGCAGGCGCGGGATTCTCTTCCTTCTTGTCTGCAATCACACATTCGGTAGTAAGGAACATACCGGCGATCGAAGCAGCATTTTCAAGAGCCACGCGAGTAACTTTGGCAGGGTCAATCACACCGGCTGCCATAAGATTCTCGTAAACACCGGTACGGGCATTGTACCCGAAGTCATTTGCGCCTTCCTTTACTTTTTGCACAACTACGGCACCTTCTACGCCTGCATTTGCAACAATCTGACGGAGCGGTTCTTCAATTGCACGTTTCACAATCATTATACCTGTAACCTCATCATCGTTGTCACCTTTGACATCGTCGAGTGCCTCAATGCAACGGATGTAGGCAACACCGCCACCGGGTACGATACCCTCAGCTATGGCTGCGCGGGTTGCGCTCAGGGCATCATCTACGCGGTCTTTCTTTTCTTTCATCTCAACCTCGCTGGGAGCACCGATATGAAGCACTGCTACACCACCAGCAAGCTTTGCAAGACGTTCCTGGAGTTTTTCGCGGTCATAATCGCTCGTAGTCTTTTCAATCTGAACACGTATCTGAGCGACACGCTGAGCGATTTGCTCCTTCGAACCCATACCGTTAACTATAGTGGTATTCTCTTTGTTGACTGTGATCTTCTCAGCACGGCCA
>CAZAZA010000161.1:0-3872 GCA_964489495.1 uncultured Bacteroides sp. | reverse complement strand
CAAGTTTGAGGATGTTGACCGACCACGATATTATCATGGCCTGAAGAATCGATATGAGACATTTTTTCAGCGAAAGGTTCATTCCGTCCTGACAAATCGGTCTGAGAATTGTTAATAGAGTATCCATAAGGCGTGTGATTTCCTGGATTTTTTATCACTCTAATTAACAAAGGAAGTCCGCGCCTTTACTATATCCTTTTGATTTATTGGCTTTTGAAGGATATGCTCTATTCAAGCCTTTTTAACGCGATATTGTTACCACATCGTCGTATATACTTGGCAATCAATCTATTCTTCTATCACAAGAAAATGTCATGTGCTATGACCTATGAACTAAATACGCTGAATTCAGAGGTAACGATGTTCGCAAATGAGGTGTACACGAAATCCATCGCTATTAAATTAGACATATTTGAACGAAATTTTAATTATTCATTAGGTCATTCATATCAACAATATTATGAATCGTGCCTATATAAAAAACAAGCTAAATCGTGCCTATATAAAAAACAAGCTATTTACGGATTGATTGAGGCAAAGAAGAAATTCTTTACACTTAAAGTAATAACTTATCCTTATACAGAAAGCGAGCTAAATACATTAATAGCAAGTTATAATGTAATAGATGAAGCATATAGCACCTTAGAACATTCTATGAATTTGCTGAAAATCACAATCGATGCATATCAAGAAATGATGTAATTCGGAATGTTTATAAATAAAATATAATCAATCATGGCCGGTCAGAGCTATTATTTTCTTAACCTGATCGGCCTTGTCTGTTTGTACTTTGATTAATAAGTTAATAGTATTGTGCCACGGCCATACAATCTGTTTGTATCCACAATCTATCTGATTTTTGTAATTTGGGAACAACATTATGTGAACTGCATGACATGATTCGAGCGTACGTAAGTTGTATCAGCGGGCGAGGCGGCGGTCGACGTAGTCGGCGAGAAAGTCGACGAGCTCGTCCATGGTCATCAGCGAAGTGTCGACAGTGAGATTGTAGCTGGCGGCGGCGCCCCAGGTGCGGTCGGTGTAGAAGTTATAGTAATCGGCTCGCAGACGGTTGACTTTGGCGGCATGCGACCGGGCCTTGTCGGGAGAATCGAAGTCGCCACGGCGCATTATCCGGCGCACACACTCTTCGACCGGGGCATGTACAAATATGCTTATAAGGTGAGGATGGTCGCGAAGCACGTAGTCGGCCGTGCGTCCCACTATCACACACGAGGTCTCGCTGCCGAGCGAACGTATGAAGTCGCTCTGAGCCTTGTAGATCTGCTCGTCGCTAATCGACGAACTCCCGGCATACAGGTTGAACGAACTGTATCCGAGTGCGAACGAGAAAAGTCCGCTCAGAAATGACGGGAAACGTTCGTCGCTACGTTCGAAGAACTCCGGATTGACGCCTGCCTTACGTGCTGCCTCGAGAAGCAGCTCTTTGTCATAATACTTGATTCCGAGCCGTTCGGCAAGACGACGTCCCAGTTCGCGGCCGCCGGAACCGAACTGGCGTCCGATAGTGATCACATATTTCTCTTTTTCCATGGTTGTCAGATTTTGTGCCGTATGTTTCGATTTATCCATTTATAGCCGCAACGGGCAAACAATTCGCGGTCAGTGTCAGGTCGGTTGCCCTTGGTGGTCAGCAGGTCGCCGACCATCGCGCCGTTGACCCCGCCACGCAACATACGCGCAGTGGCATCTTCCGACACACGCGCACGTCCGCCGGCAAAACGTATCGCCGTCTTAGGAGCTATCAGCCGGTATAATGCCACTGTAAGCTCCACTTCCTCCTCGGAAATGAGGGGAGTGCCGCCTAACGGAGTTCCGGGAATAGGGGAGAGGATGTTGACCGGTATCGAAACGGCACCTGCCTCGCGGCATTCCTCGGCGAGTTCGAGACGCTGGCGGCGTGTCTCACCCATTCCGATGATACCTCCAGAGCAGACTTCCATTCCTGCCTCGCGTGCCGCACGTATGGTGTCAAGCTTGTCGCGTCGTGTGTGGGTAGTGCAGAGTTCGGGGAAATAGCTTTCGGCGGTCTCGAGATTACAGTGATAGCGCGTGACGCCGGCCTCCCGCAATGCATCCATGCAGCTACGGTCGAGAAGGCCCATCGACGCGCACAGGCCGATTGCAGGGGCTTCGCGGCGACAGTCGCGGAAAAGATTGCAAAAAGCCTCTATCTGCCTGGTGCCGACCATTCGGCCACTGGTCACAAGAGAGAAACGGCCCACGCCGCGCTCATTCATACGGCGCAGGAGTCCGAGCATCTCGTCGCGTCCGATAATGTCGTAGACTTCGGCATCGGTGTCGTAATGGGCCGACTGGGCACACCATTTGCAGTCCTCGGGACAGCGGCCCGAGCGGGCATTGGCAATGGAGCATGTGTCTATTTCGTCAGCACACCAGTGGCTGCGCACCTCGTCGGCGGCTGCCTGAATCTCTGAAAGAGTATAACGGTCGGCTATTGCCATCGCATCGTCGACAGATGCGGGGATGCCCTTGAGGGCGTCGGCCTTTATATGTTGAAGAAGGTCTTCCATATATTCAATCTCAAATACAGGAGCAAAATTAAAAAAAATCGCCGTACATATCATTCTGCGCATTCGCCAAAATGAGAAGTAAATTAGCCAAAACAGACAAAAACGCACTTTTTTCAAAAAAAATCACTGAAACATTTGCACAGATGAAAAATCGGCCTTAACTTTGCACTCGCAAAACGGATGATACCGCAGCGCAAAACTTAACCCAAAGGTGTGGTAGTTCAGCTGGTTAGAATACCTGCCTGTCACGCAGGGGGTCGCGGGTTCGAGTCCCGTCCATACCGCAGAGGAGAGAGGAGAATGAGTAATTGTTAAGACTTCGGTCTTCGTTACTCATTCTTTTTTACATGCATTTACAGGCGGGGCGCCGCGGACTTCCGTGGCGCCCCGCCTGATGTTTGTCATTTCTTTTCCTTGAGCAGGTCGCGGATCTCGGTGAGGAGCTGTTCCTCCTTGGTCGGAGCAGGGGGAGCGGCCGGAGCGGCCTCCTCGGCCTTACGGCGGCGTGTGAGCTGGTTGATAAACTTGACCATGAAGAAAATACAGAGTGCCACAATCAGGAAATCGACTACGGTCTGAATCCACGAACCCCAGTTGAGAGTCACCTCAGGCTTTATCACGGCCCCCGTGGCGTCGTTGACCGCGCTCTGAATCACCCACTTGTAGTCGGTAAAATTCATTCCACCCGTAGCCACGCCTATCAAAGGCATGATTATATCGTCGACCAGCGACGAGACAATTTTTCCGAAAGCGGCACCGATAATCACGCCGACTGCCATGTCGACCACGTTGCCACGCATCGCAAATTCCTTAAATTCGGAAAGAAATTTAGCCATAACAATATAGTTTTTGATAAAAAATGAGCAAATATAATAAATAAACGTTTCATAGAGCCTTGTTGCTCGATAAAAAAGGCAATTATGGAAAATTTTCTTTAAATATTGTTGCCGGAGTGCATTTTTCCTGCGAGAAAATATGTGAGATAAACATTTTTTTCTGTAATTTTGCGATGTTCAAATGCCATACTCCCCCGGGAGCGGGCAAACGACTACGTAACTAAAAGAAAAGTAAAATCATAACCCTTTTTCAATTAGAACTATGACAAAAATAGGTATTAATGGTTTTGGCCGCATCGGACGTTTCGTGTTCCGTGCATCGACCAAGCGTGACGACATCGAGGTTGTTGCAATCAACGACCTTCTCCCTGTTGACTACATGGCTTACATGCTGAAGTATGACACAATGCACGGCAAATTCGACGGCACAGTTGAATGCGACGTTGAGAACAGCCTTCTCATTGTGAACGGCAAAAAGATC
>CAZAZA010000160.1:0-3875 GCA_964489495.1 uncultured Bacteroides sp. | reverse complement strand
GCTGAGTTCTCATTTATTCTTTCTTCTGTTGCTGTTTGTAATGCAGTATTTGTGAAAAATGAAAATATAACAGCTATGAAAGTCATTATATAAACAAGCTTAAACAGTAATTCATAGTCAATAATTCTGTAGCTTTTGATAACAGCAATGCATGGAATAAATGAAAGAAAAACAATGTACATCAATGTTTGAAATTCTTTAGAGGGGTTCAATCCTCTTCCCGCTCCAAATAACACATCCCATCCAAAACGCAATAATAGGAGCAATAAGTAAGCCAAGGTTATTTTTACTACCCAATTTACAGTTCTGGTGTTGTTTAAATTCTTAGCAATTGTGAATACACTGAGCAACAAACATAAAAATCTAAATGGGATTGTAACGATCTGAGTGCTTCCTTTGCTTAAATCCTCTCCAAATATAGAGGTTACCATACTGTAGCCCGCAACACAAAGACTAATGGTTAATGTTGAGAGGATTGTGTTATATTTATTTAATTCACGCATTGGTCTCCAAAGAATATAGAAACTGATTAATAGGAATTAATAAATTGATAATTAGATAGTTGATAGTATTAGTCGTTTAATATATTCATGTCAATATTTGACAATTATCAAATAGCTTTATTCACCTTTTACTTTTGCAATAAATTTCATCCAATTTGATTCCCATTGTTTTTTTGAAAAGGAATCATTAACTGTTTCATATGCTCTTTTAGCTATTTTATTGAAGTCTTTATCAGGCATTTCTAATATCATTTTAAGAATATCATAGAATTCATCTGATGAAGGGTATGAAAAAAAACCATTATAACCGTCTAATAAGATATTTGTCATTCCGCCCACGTGAGAAGCTATAGGTACACAACCAGCAGACATTGCTTCACAAAGAGATAGAGATGTTCCTTCTGAAAATATGGTAGGAACAACAGCAATGTCATATTTTTTATGGAATTCGATGCTTTCTGAAGCTGAAAAACGTGTAATAGTAACACGCTCTTCGTCCTTAAAACTATCTTTTAAAAAATTTTCTAATGGTCCTGAACCGGCAAATGTTATCTCAACGTCGAAATCATTTAATATTTTTTTTGCGACCTTGGCAAATAACTTTGTTCCACGATAATCAACAAATCGACGAGCAAAAATAATTCTTTTTCGAGTTGTTCGAGAATTACACTTATTATCAAACTCTTCCGAAGATATTGATGAACTTGAGTAGTTTGGTATAACTTTAATTTTGGCATTTGCAGGTATCGAATCTAAAGTTCGGTACCAGTTAAAAAAATTGTAATCAACACATACTACATTTGGTGTATTCGAAAAGCGTCTGACGTTCTTTATACAACGAAGTAGCTTGTTTAATTTTTGTAATAGCAAATTTTTCCCCCATATTCCTTTTATCATAGCTCCAGGAATATCAAATGCAATTCCATGCTGAATTTGAATTGCCTTTGAATAGGATGTTTTTACGTCCATTTGATCAGTTGATATAACAATAACTGATCCTGCATGTTTTTTTATGATTTTGTTGAAGATACGTTGCTTATTTTTGTTTGTGTATACAATTGGTACTATTTTAATGTTATCATAATAAAAATCCTTTGTTTCTGATGAAGAATTTTGGTAGACAATAGGTGATAAACCCATTTTTTGTGATAATAAAGCTAAATCCCGGATATATGTCTCAACACCCCCAATATATAATTTGTTATTGCTTATATCAAAAAATTTATACGCGAAAATTACAAAATCATCGTTTTTGTTACTCATTGCTAAATGACAATTAATCTGAAGTTAAATTTTGAATTAAATGATTAGAGTGTGTCTACTATTCTTGAACATGCGAGTCCATCCCCGTAAGGATTTACAGCTCTTGACATTTTGTCGTAGTAGTTAGGGTTGTCTAACAGCATGGAGACTTCGTTGACAATCTTATCATAATCAGTTCCGACAAGTTTGACAGTCCCTGCTTCAAGAGCTTCGGGACGTTCGGTCGTATCACGCATTACGAGCACCGGCTTTCCAAGTCCGGGTGCTTCCTCCTGTATACCTCCGCTGTCAGTCAGGACTATATTAGCTTTCTCCATAAGGTATACGAAGGAGAGATATTCCAACGGTTCGATAAAGAACATGTTACCGAGACCTTCAAGATTTTCTCCGAATACCTCATGAATGGGTTTGCGTACGTTCGGGTTTAGATGCATCGGATATACGAAATCAACCTCCGGGTATTTCTCAGTCAACGCTTTGATAGCCTTGCACATCGATATGAAACCATCACCGAAATTTTCGCGGCGATGACCTGTTATCAAAACAAGTTTCTTGCCGTCCGTTAAACGGTCAACATCGTATCCTGCTTTTCGTAACTCGTCATTCAGTTTTGTATCAAGTTCCTTGTCATTTTTTATCTTGTCGACAACCATGTATAGAGCGTCAATTACCGTATTTCCGGTTACAGTAATTTTGTCTTCTGCGACATCCTCACGCAGCAGATTCTCACGGCTGAGTTTAGTTGGAGCAAAGTCATAAGTTGCAATTCGGCCTGTAATCTGGCGGTTCATTTCTTCCGGCCAAGGACTGTAGATGTTGTGTGTTCTCAAGCCTGCCTCAACATGGCCGACAGGAATATGCTGATAGAATGCTGCAAGAGCTGCCGCGGTAGATGTGGTAGTATCACCATGAACTAATACTACATCCGGCTGGGATTCTTTAAGCACGTCCCGCATTCCTGTGAGCACCCGCGCTGTAACATCATATAGGTCCTGCCCCTGCTTCATTATGTTGAGGTCATAGTCTGGTTTTATCTCAAATAGATCAAGAACCTGGTCAAGCATCTGTCTATGTTGACCTGTAACAGTAACTATTGTCTCAAACTTATCTGGATGTTTTTGGAACTCCTTAACCAGCGGAGCCATTTTAATAGCTTCGGGACGTGTCCCAAAGACAAGCATCACTTTTTTCATTTGTATTTTGAAGTCTATTTGTTCTGATATATTAAATGCGTTAAAAATGATTTAAAGCCATTTTTTAAACCGATTTTTCCTATTTCTTTCAAATAATTTACAGTAGATTCAGATTCGAGGGCTTCTTTCAGTAGGAAATTCCTACTGTTGCCTTGTTTGCAAGATGTTGTCATCATAGGTTGAGCTTTAAATACTCTATCTAGAGGAATCTCTTGGAAGTCGATATATTCTGATATTTCTTCAAATTTATTCATACCTAATGAAGTGTTACAAATAACCAATGAAACAACCTTTTCTCCCTGTCCAACTTGTATCAAATCTCTAAGACTCCAGCAATCAGCAAGTGTTATATCACTGGCTCGCTGTTTTGATTTGAAGGAGCAATCATAACATGATGGTCTTAATGTGTTGCATTGTAAAAATTGAAAGAAATATGGGTCATCCATTCGAGTTCTTGCATATATTTTGCCATCTTTGAATTTAATAATTAGTGAATGGGAACGTTCATGTCCAAAGTATTTTTTATCTCTAAAAGAAATCGATTTTATGCCCTTATGAGATGCTGATATTTCATTGGTGTATTTTTCAAACAAAATAGGAGAAGGTACACCCATACATATCACATCTATGATTATTAGATTCTCGACGATTCCGGGGTACTTAGATTTAATAGCTCCAATTTGACATGGTGTCCCACTGAAAAGAACCAATCGACCGGATTTTAAAGAGGAATTTAAGTCTTCCCAAATATTACTTAAGTCACTTTGAAGATACTTTGAACCCATGAGACAATCAATATCCTCTATCTTCTCAACTCCGATGTGAAATAACTTAAAATTCTTATCAAAAGCTGCTCCAAAAACGATGCCCCCCCTTTCTATTACAGATTTTGCAATAATGTAAAACATTCCACCTG
>CAZAZA010000159.1:0-3885 GCA_964489495.1 uncultured Bacteroides sp. | reverse complement strand
GAAGTTAATCTTCATGGAGGACCTAAAGGTGTTCCAATTTGATGGGAATGGAGATGTCATTGAGGAAGAAATCGCTAAAGTCCTTCAACATGACAATCTGTGTTCATATGTCGATTCTGGCCGTTTGGAATTTCAGGAGCATCAACTCCTTTATATTGTCACTGAATATGTAAGGGGTGAGAACCTTGACCAGCATCTTTACAGAAATGGACTGCCGAGTTTAATGGAGATTAAACAGATAATGACAGGTGTCCTGTCGGCTCTTGATTATCTTCATGCCTTAAAGAGGCCGATTATACACAACGAAGTTACTCTTGAAAATATCCTTCTTGATAGCGTTGGGAATCTAAATAAGTTAAAACTTATAGATTTTGGAGCTGCGCGATTTGCTGATATTAAATCAAATCCCGCGTCTTGGCAAAATCAAAACTTATACTATGTAGCCCCTGAGCGTCTTGTCGGAGAAGGTAGCGTGAAATCTGATATATTTTCTGCCGGTGTGCTGCTTTATCGGTTAATCTTTGGTGTTATGCCATGGGAAACTGAACTTGCTGGAAAGACCTTGGCTGAGAAGATTCAGGCAGTATTTGATAAACGGAAAGGGCCTTTGACAATTCCCAATATTCAGGTTGTCGAGATGGATGACAAACTGCTAAAGGTCATGGTCAAAGCTCTTGCTCCAGATCCGGAACAACGTTTTGAGTCTGCTAAACAGTTTTTAGAATCAATAGAAGGTAAGATAGAGATTCAGTCAGCACCCATCTCTATGACTAAGCCTAATCAACAAGAGGAACAGAATGCCCCGAAACCAATTGAGGGTAATGGCTTTGCCGATGTTGCCGGAATGCACGAAATCAAGGACTTCATGCAGAAGAAGATTATAAATGTATTAAGGAATCCTGCTCGTGCTGAAAAATTCAAGATACAGATACCCAATGGGATGCTGTTATATGGGCCTCCCGGGTGTGGTAAGTCTTTTATTGCTGAAAAATTTGCAGAGGAAGCGGGCTATAACTATATATTTGTTAAGTCTTCTGACCTTGCGAGTATATACGTGCATGGGTCTCAGGAAAAAATAGGACGATTGTTTGATGAGGCAAGAAAGAGTGCTCCCACTATCATAAACTTCGATGAGTTTGAGGCTCTCGTACCCAATCGAAGCAAAATCAATAACAGCAGTGAGTCGGGAGAGGTAAACGAGTTCCTTTCTCAGATGAATAACTGTGGTAAGGATAGAATATTCATCATTGCCAGTTCCAACCGGCCGGACCTTATAGACCCTGCCATTAGACGTAAGGGACGACTTGACCAGATTGTCTATATACCTGTTCCTGATAAAGAGGCTCGTGAAGGCATCTTCAGAATTCACATGGCCGAAAGACCTGCCAGTGAAGATATAGATTACGATAAGTTAACATCAATGACAGAGAACTACGTGGCATCTGATATTGCATATATCGTCAACGATGCGGCCACACGTGCTTTTGAAGATGATGTAGATATTTCGCAAAGCCTTTTAGAGGAGGTTATCAGAGAGAACAATCCCTCCATAAGTGCAAAAGACATCCGTTTCTATGAGACAATCAAAGCCGAAATGGAATCAACAGATGACAGAAAAGGACGAAATCCAGTTGGATATATTCATTAAATAGATAACCCCAATTAAATATTATGAGTCAACAAGTAGATGTTACAGTAACCTGCCCAAATTGTGGCAACTCATATAATAGCAAGCTGTTTAGAACAGTTTGGGGTGAACATGGGAGGCTTCGATTGCGTGTAATGAATGACGAGATAAACATTCTTGAATGCCCTCATTGTCATCATTCTTTTCACGCTCCAATGGCAATGCTTTATGTAGATGCAGTTAAGCAATTCGCAGTTTGGTGGGAGCCTGCATACGACGCGCAGATTGATGAAATGACTGCGGGGTTTAGTCGGATGCTTGGCCCGGGGAACTATTACGAAAATGCTCCTCGAATAACTGATTGGCACGAGTTCAAAGAGACTATCAATAAGTATTATCGGGGAGAACTAAAAGGTCAATCTGAAGAAGTGTCGCGCAGACAAAGTCAGGCGATGAGTAATTTATTAGGAGATTTGGCAAAAAGTAGTCATGCGAAACAATCCTCTAAGTCCGGATGTCTTTCGTTGATGATCGTTTTCGTCATCTTTGCCTCAATAGTGACAATGGCAATGGCTCCTTCTATTTGGCTCTAATAAACTGTAGGATGGATCGTTAAAAGCAAAAGTTTAGTTTATTTGTGCAATAGATCTTTCATAATAGATTGGTTTGGATCGTGTTTTATAGATGCCTGTAAATCAAACCAAACTAAAGTATAACTGGACAATAGAAAATGAAAACGCTGATATGATATTGTTGTTGGATCATATCCGCAGCTTCATACTATCCACATAGAATGTGGGATTCTCTTATGGAGCAGTAGGATTCTGCCCCCAAGTTCAGTTATTTGTGTTTTCCGTCATAATCGAGTAGGTCGGGAAACGAAAGTTTTTCTGACCTACTTTCGTTTCCTTCCCTCTCACACCACCGTACGTGCCGTTCGGCATACGGCGGTTTCGCGCTTAGTTTGTCCTCTGTCATTGGCTTCGCATATAGGCTATCGTCACTTCCTCTCTATTGTCGGGATACGCCCTATCTTCTTGAAAGGAGAGCTCCTATTCGGACATCTGACTACCAATCCCGCTTTCTACACGATTCTACCTCTCAGACAATGCGCGATTCGGCCCTTCGCCTTGACCGTCTCGCGGTCGGCTACTTCGGCCTCTGCTGACTCCTCGGCATTCGTTGTTACTATCCTTGCGGACTGCCGAGGCCTCGCGGGATAAGCCATACATCTTTCCTCGTTTACCCGCCTAATTTACGCATCAAGGTTACGGTTGCCTTTGGGAACTTCACTGTCTTTGGCCAGCTTGTCCGCTTGATACGCCTTGGTATTAGGTTTCTGTACGTCAGGCCACGAGTTCGCTATTGCTTCTTCTCTCCCGAGCGTCACCACTCGAAACTTGCAAGTCGCTTTAGGGTTCGTCGACAACTACGCCCCTTATGGACTTTCACCACAGATGTATGACATGCCCGCCATACCAAAAAAAGCCTAGACGATTTTCACCGTCTAGGCACATCCTAAATCTAAATAATCACTTTCTGTGTTTTGTTGGCCCTACTTTGACCTTTTCAACTACAGTTGTACTTGGGTGCTTTTGTGCATATTCAATAGATACAAATTTACCAGTTTCTGCACTCCTGCCTTTTTCTACAGTTTTTGCCATATCTTGAATCATGAAGTTAATACTATGCGGTGACCTACCGATTCCGCTACGGTACACTTAGGTGTTGTATGCCATTCACCATTGCCCGTTTGTCAAGTTTTTTACTTTGTATGTGCCTCAAGACAGCAAAAGAAACATCCGTCAACAGTGCTGTAGTGTTTCTTTGCCTCTTTTACTGCCTCCTTGCCACTTGTGAAATATCCCAAAAGGATTCGATTTTCTACTGACGGCAAGTACCTGCAACCTGATGCATGGACTTCATGTTCACCCGTCGGTTGGGCAATTTTGTTTACATAGTAAAAATCACTCATAATAAAGAATGTCAACTCTCTGGTCCATTAGCCAGGGTTTTAATTTCGAGTCAACGCTGCAAAATTAACCAAAAGTTTCTTAACCGCCAAATAAAAACGTGCAAATTTCACGCAAAACACGATATGATTTATATAAAACGGTAGTTTGTGGCGCATTTAAGTGGAATTTACACGTCATATAATGATCCCGTCCAAAAAAAATAGAGACAATAAATTTGTCTCTATTGATTGTATGTGCCGTAAGCGTTAACTGAAGTACACCTTTTGGAGGTTGCAGCGAGGT
>CAZAZA010000158.1:0-3917 GCA_964489495.1 uncultured Bacteroides sp. | reverse complement strand
TCCTTCTTCAAGTTTGAGGCCGGAATCTCAACCACGCGGTGATTGTCTTTGATTGCATTCCTCAATCTTGTCAAATAATCTGCAATAGGATCAGTCATTTTTATTGTTGTTTAAATTGATTCGGAATCACCGAACAATATTTAATACTCTGTGTGAGCGGTTGAAGTGTCGGTCATTACCAGCTTGCCTTCTTGACCCCGGGGATGAGGCCTGCGGAGGCCATTTCGCGGAACTGGATACGTGACAGACCGAACTGGCGCATATAGCCCTTGGGGCGGCCGGTGATGCTGCAGCGATTGTGCTTGCGGATGGGGTTGCTGTTTTTGGGGAGGGCCTGCAGCTTCTGGGCTGCCTCGTAAGCCTCCGCACGCTTGTCCTCATCAACGCCGGCGTTTACAATCTTCTTCAGCTCTGCACGACGTTCAGCGTATTTGGCGGCGAGCTTTGCGCGTTTCACTTCACGCGCCTTCATTGATTCTTTTGCCATGAAAGGATTATGTTACTTTTTTGCGTTTTTAAAGGGGAGACCGAATTCCTTCAGCAAAGCATATCCCTCTTCGTCGGTGTTGGCCGAAGTAACGAAGGTGATGTTCATGCCCAGAAGCTTCTGGATCGAGTCGATGTTGATTTCCGGGAAGATAATCTGCTCGTTGATGCCGAGAGTGTAGTTTCCGCGTCCGTCCAGACGGCTTTCGATGCCCTTGAAGTCACGGATACGGGGAAGAGCCACACGGATGAGTCTTTCAAGGAACTCATACATTCTGTCGCGGCGAAGAGTTACCATAACGCCGATAGGCATCTTTTTGCGGACCTTGAAGTTCGAGATGTCCTTGCGCGAGAGAGTTGCCACGGCACGCTGGCCGGTGATAGCGGTGAGCTCGTTGATCGCGGTCTCGATGATTTTCTTGTCCTGAGTGGCTTCGCCCAGACCCATGTTGATGACGATCTTCTTCAGACGCGGCACCTGCATGACGGTATGGTAGCCAAACTTCTCGGTGAGCGCCGGAACAATGCGCTCCTTGTAGTCGTTCTTAAGTTGTGTCGTGTTCATTATTTAATCTCCTCACCGGACTTTTTAGCGTAACGTACCAGCTTGCCTTCAGCGTTGCGGCGACGGCCTACACGGGTAGGCTTGCCGGTCTTGGGGTCGATTACGTTGAGATTGGAAATATTGATAGAGGCTTCCATCTTAACGAGGCCTCCCTGGGGGTGCTTGGCGCTGGGCTTAGTAGCCTTGGTCACAATGTTCACGCCTTCGACAATGGCCCGGCCCTTCGAGGGGATTACAGAGAGCACACGGCCCTGTTTGCCACGGTCATCACCGGCGTTGACATAAACCATGTCGCCCTTCTTGATGTTTATCTTGCTCATTACCTAATATATTAACAATTAAAGCACTTCGGGCGCGAGCGAAACTATCTTCATGTTGGTGGCGCGAAGTTCGCGGGCCACAGGGCCGAAGATACGGGTTCCGCGGAGTTCGCCGGCATTGTTCAACAGTACACATGCGTTGTCGTCGAAACGGATATAGCTGCCGTCGGGACGGCGGACTTCCTTCTTTGTGCGCACGACAACAGCCTTGGAGACTGTACCCTTCTTAACGTCAGACGAAGGGATGACGCTCTTGATCGACACCACGATGATGTCACCGACCGACGCATAGCGACGACCGGTTCCACCAAGAACGTGAATGCAGAGAGCCTCTTTTGCGCCGCTGTTATCAGCGACAGTCAAACGACTTTCAGTCTGGATCATATTATTTACTTAACTTTTTCGATGATTTCAACTAATCTCCATCTCTTTGTCTTCGAGAGGGGGCGGGTCTCCATGAGACGCACAGTATCACCGACCGAGCATTCGTTGTTTTCGTCGTGTGCGTGATACTTTTTGGTCTTGTTGACGAACTTTCCGTAGATGGGGTGTTTTTCCTTCCATTTTACGGTAACGGTAATCGTCTTATCGCCCTTGTTGCTCGACACAACGCCAATACGTTCTTTTCTTAAGTTTCTTGTTTCCATGTGCCGGGGGATTATTTATTGTTAAGCTCACGCGCACGCAACTCAGTCTTCACACGTGCGATCATGCGCCGATCAGCGGTTATTTTTGCAGGGTTGTCGACGGGGGAAATCGAGTGGTTTATCTTAAGCTGGCGATATTCCTTCTCCATAACCTCAAGACGGTCGATCAAATCCTGGGTTGACATTTCTTTGATTTCTTCTTTCTTCATAGCCTTTATACGTTTTGGGAAGGATCATAGTCGCGACGGACGATAAACTTGGTCGTAACCGGAAGCTTCTGGGCTGCCAGACGGAGGGCTTCCTTTGCAACTTCGAAAGGAACGCCTTCGACCTCGATGATTATACGGCCCGGAGTCACAGGTGCTACGTAGCCTTCGGGGTTACCTTTACCTTTACCCATGCGGACTTCGGCAGGCTTCTTGGTGATGGGCTTATCGGGGAAGATGCGGATCCAGATCTGACCCTGACGCTGCATGTAACGTGTAACAGCGACACGAGCGGCCTCGATCTGGCGACCGGTAATCCACTTTGACTCGAGGGTCTTAATGCCAAACGACCCGAAAGCCAACTGGTTGCCACGCATGGCGTTGCCTTTCATGCGGCCTTTTTGCGCGCGGCGGAATTTAGTTTTCTTAGGTTGTAACATTGTCGTTTTGCTTTAAAGATTAACGGTTGTTCTTGGGTTTGCGGAAACCACGACGGGGTGCGCCGTTGTCGCGACCTGAACGTGACTCTTTCTGATTGGAGGTGAACTGGGGAGCGAGGTCACGCTTGCCGTAGACTTCGCCGCGGCAAATCCAGACCTTAACACCGACAACACCTACCTTAGTGTGGGCCTCGACCAGTGCATAGTCGATGTCGGCACGCAGGGTGTGCAGCGGAGTACGGCCCTCCTTGAACATCTCTGAACGGGCCATCTCGGCGCCGTTGAGACGACCGCTGACCTGAACCTTGATGCCTTCGGCACCGGCGCGCATTGTTGACTGAACAGCCATCTTGACAGCGCGGCGATAGGCGATTTTGCCTTCGATCTGACGGGCGATGGTGCTTGCCACGATCTGGGCGTCGAGTTCGGGACGCTTCACCTCGTAGATGTTAATCTGAACGTCCTTATCGGTGATTTTCTTGAGTTCTTCTTTAAGCTTGTCAACCTCTGAGCCACCCTTGCCGATGATCAGACCGGGACGCGAGGTGCACACGGTGATGGTGATCAGCTTGAGAGTGCGCTCGATGACGATGCGTGATACGCTTGACTTGGCCAGACGCACATTGAGATATTTGCGGAGCTTGGAGTCCTCGAGCAGGGTATCGCCGTATTTTTTACCGCCATACCAGTTAGAGTCCCATCCACGGATAACACCCAAGCGGTTGCTGATTGGATTAACTTTCTGTCCCATTGTGATTAAGCCTTTTCGTTTTTAGAGTTGTCAATTGTATCTACAACCAGTGTCACGTGGTTGGCACGCTTGCGGATGCGGTAGCCGCGGCCCTGGGGGGCGGTGCGGAGACGCTTGAGCATCGGAGCGGGATTAACGAAGATAGTGCTGATGCAGAGCTCGCCTGCCTCGGCCATGCGCTCGATCTTGGCCTCCCAGATGGCGATTGCCGAGCGGAGGAGCTTCTCGAGACGAGCGGCTGCTTCTTTATTTGAGAATTTCAGGATACCGAGCGCACGGTACACTTCCTGACCGCGGACCATGTCGGCGACAAGGCGCATCTTGCGGGGAGAAGAGGGCACGTTAGTCAGCTTTGCAAAAGCCACTTTCTTGCGCTCTGCCTTGATTTTATCGGCTGAGTTTCTTTTTCTTACACCCATTGTATTTTAATTCTTTTCTTTTTTATCAATGAATTATTTATAACAGGGCCACGATAACTACTTCTTGTTACCGCCGTGACCAC
>CAZAZA010000157.1:0-3929 GCA_964489495.1 uncultured Bacteroides sp. | reverse complement strand
AAGTTTGACCTCCTCTATAAATGGTTTTAGATTCCACACGATACTTAATGGGGCCGACTGTAATTCTTCCCCTTTATAAGTGTAGGAAAATACAAGAGAGCATTCTATATTCCCATTGCTATCGATTTGATAATATTCTTCTGAATCAATTGTCGGTATTATACAACTAAAATCATTATCAGATAGTTCCATCTTACGGTATTCACCATTCTTCTGCTTGACTGTGAATATCCATTTGCGATTTAACATATCCGAAGTTTTATTATCAATATAAAACCGATGGGATACATACGCGCTCACGCATCCGTTATCATGCATATCATCCCCTAATATATTAATAAGAGGCTTCTCATGTTTTATGCAATTCATAACATCGTCAGGTATGTAGCTGTTTGTACTTGCATCGATGGAAAATACCAGAGAGCCGACTTCTTGTCCATTCGAAATAGCAAAAGTTATGGATAAGGAAAGGATTAGGAGAAGATTTTTCATGAGCTTTTATTGATTAGTTTAATGCAAAATTACACAACTTTTGTTCAAAAACAATAAATAAGACTGATATTTTGTTCGAAATTTGTTCGAAATATTAAAAGTGTGTTTATTAAGCGCGGTTTTTATCAAAATTTCAATGCCATATTATACATTAAGTAATCGAGTAGGAGATAAACACTAATCGCGAAATCGATGGTGTTTATCTCCATTCAGGCTAAAATATTAGGACATATCATACCGAATCATTAACTTTGCAACTGTAAAAGGCTGCCAGACGAGGCCGGCACGAATAACGATAACTTCATTTTTCATCATTTATAATTTCCTTAATACCATGATTCCATTTCCGATTCGTAACCTCATATTTCTCCTTGTCAGCCTTACATCGTCCATTATCGCAAGTGCGTCAGCTAAGAATGTAGTTGTCTGGGATTCTTATATCGGTGAACCTCTGACAGGCGTAGATATCATTGCTTTTGACAGCAATAAAAATATCCACTTCAAGGGTAAAACCGGAAATAACGGCTCTGTGACAATTCACAATCTTGAACTTTCCGATACTGTTGAATTCTCTTTTATAGGATTTCATCCTTTACGTGTCAAAACCTCTCTGTTACCGGATACGGTTTTTATGAAGTATGCATTAAATGAACTTGGGGAAGTAACAGTCAGAGCGGAGCGGCAACTTGTGAAATTACAAGGTAACAAGCTTACCTACGATGTAGGGAATGATATCGATTTACAAAAGAGGAGCGCCCTTGAAGCCCTGATGCGCACACCCATGCTTATACGTACAGGAAAAGAAAGCGTTGAACCGATGTCTGGATATGTAGGCATAGAATATCGCATGAATGGTTTACACGACAGAATGCTGTCGGATAATATGGCGGCTTATTTATCGACCATTGAGGCGCAAAACATTAAATCCATAGAAGTATCCACAATTCCTACGGCCGACGGCACGAAGTTGTTGGTGAATATCGTAACTAAAGGTCGCATTGAAGGAATCAGAGGCACACTGGATTCTTCTTTAGATCAGGATTCATGGTTCAATCGTTTGACGGGCATTTCGAAAATCAAAAGGTTCGCTTTTTCGGCAAGTTATTCCAATATTTGGAATTTCGAGCGCAGTTCTTCTTCCTATTCGCTTTCCACCAGATATGATCAACCGGATGTGTATCAGATGGAACGCGCAACGTATAGTCGTGGATATAGATCTGACCTTCACAGATTTATGCTTGATGCTTCCTATGACATCTCTGACAACACTTTGATTTCAATAAGCGGTTCGGTACTTGCAAAAACTGATCCGCATTCTTCATCATGCTATAATGGATCGGTCACTACAGAGTCAGGCTTAAAGGCCATCACCTACAAGGCCAATTTGAAGAACGACATCGAGCGTGATAAGGAATACAATGCCTCGGCATATTTCCAAAGTAAATTAAAAAAAGGATACCTATTTGCCGAGTATCAGTTTTATCATCGTCCTTTTTTGACATGGCTTATCACTGACTATGACCTGGAGTTTTCTCCGGAAGCAGAACCTGAGCGTTACTATGGGCTCTTTTCAGACACTCGAAGGCAGGAATCCTATCGATATACAACGCATTCCGCTCAGGTCGAATGGCGCAGATGGTTCATAGCCCCGGATAAAGATAATTTTAAACTCGATGCCAAATTAAGACGTTTGAACTTTACATCAGAATATGTTTTGATATCTGATTATGAGCCAGTCGGAAGCAAGCCATCCAAGGTTGAGAGCCTGACTTCAACTCTTGGCCAGACAAGCGTGATGTTTCAGGCATTATATGAGATACAGTTCGGAAAAGTATATTTTCAAACAGCCTTGACCGGGCAGTCATATCACAACGATTTTGTAGAAAGAGAACACAATTCTTCGGTCAACAAGACATTCATAAATGTACTTCCCTCTGCAAAGGTTTCATATGGAATCAACAGTCTCAATAAGATAACTTTCGATTATTTCATGGTAAAGCCTGTGCCGAGTGCTAATTCGATGAATCCTTTTGTGATCACAACAACACCCGGAGTCGCAATGTATGGAAATCCTGATTTAAGTCCGGAAACGATCAATAATTTCAGGTTAGACTATTCATTTTCAAAAGGCGCATGGTATCTGCAGCTTACCTCGGCCAACCGTGTGTCGCGCAATCTGATGCTTGATTATAACTTCATGCAAGGTTCAACCCTTCATCAGACTATAGGAAATATAGCCGACAGACTTGAGTGTTCTGTTTCCGCATATCTGACATCGCGATCGATCAAGCATCTTTATATTTCTCTTTTTTGCTCTGCCAATTATGTGGATTATCAAGCACATAAGGGATTTGAGGGTGGTAATAAAGGATGGTATGTAAACTTTCAGGCAAACGCAAACTACAATTTCCCAAAGGAATGGTATCTGTCAGCCCGCGGAGGATACAATTCCGACAAAATTTATTTCCAAAGCAACGGCGGAAGATATTTCTATTATCAGCTGGCCCTTTCGAAAGATTTTTTTAGCGAGCGTCTTGGAATCAGTTTGAGCACGCGAAACTTTTTCCATATCAATCATAAGCGTACTTATGACTATTTCGCGGATAATTACCACCAATTCTATTCATCAAAGACATTTAACGGAACTTTTGAGCTGTCATTGACATGGCGCTTCGGCAAACTCAAAGCTAACGTGAAAGGGGGTAGTATTATATCCAATCAAGATATTAAAAACAATTATTCTGAATAATGGAATAATCAAAAAGATGCTATAAGACTACATACTTGAATTTTTTGAAATGCTGGATTCTCGGATTCAAGTATGGGAGTCTTGTTTAAAAAATCGTACAAACAGCCAGGATAGAAAAACACTTTTTTTGTAAATGGGCCTGTGACCCGATTTCTTGATTCCGAATCTATTCGACGTTACCGATAACGTAACAGCTTATGAGAATGCAATCAGCAATTTTAATGACGTTAATGCTAGGGAACATCTAAAAGAAGCGAGGCTACCCGCCTAAGTGGAAGCCTCGACTTTACCTTTTTTTAAAGTGCAAATTGGAGCGACTAAAGTCTCCAAAGGCACTATGTTGATACAAAGGTAATGCTTTTATTTGAGGTGGCAAAATTATCAGAGAAAAATTCGCGCAAAGAAACTCATATCGTGGAGAAATCAGGAATCAGCGGCTTTAGATTTGGAGAAGCAGAGCAAATAGACTCATAGAGGCTTTTTATTTGCTTGCTCATATCATCAGCCCGATTAGCCGACACCTGCCCCATTACATACTTAATAACGCGCAACGCTCCGATTAAGTTGTAGCGTTCGGACGGAGCATTGGCAGCCGGACCTCTGCGGATGCCTTGCGGCAGTTTAAGGTCATAGATATATTGACCGTGAGCACAGGCATTGCGTACTTGCCGGATTGTGTGCATATAGC
>CAZAZA010000156.1:0-4069 GCA_964489495.1 uncultured Bacteroides sp. | reverse complement strand
GGAATATTCGGAGAAGAATCTGCCCGGTGGCACGATACTGAGGATTGGCGAACATATATTTCCACACCCCGAACTCCATTTCTGCAAGAAGTTTATGATGGGTGTACTCGCCATTTCTGTTCAGACGGTTGAACGCCTTGGTGATTATTCGCGCACTATCCCGGCAACTGGCAATATCGAATATGCCTCCAGCCAATACTGAATCACGGAGCCAGTTTTCTCCGAACCGGGTTGTAAGCTCACGGTCAATGGCATTCCTTAACGCTACCTCGAAACAACTCAACAAAGTAAATACTTCCTGTGAAAGATGAAGATTCAACCGATAAAGCGACATGGCTTTTCGGGTGTCATTATCGCAGGCAGCAACATATCTGTTGAGCCTTTCAGGGGACAATATATTCTGAAAATCGGCGAATTTCACTTGCTTTACAATCTTTTATGAGCCAAAATTTGTTTTAATCAAAAGAAAGCACTACTTTTGCAGTGTTGATTCCCGGTAGCCCCTGACTCGTCAAGCTATCGGGTTTAGTTTTATATATCTGCAAAGATAATCTTTTTCATCGGATTAGGCAACATAGCACATTGCAATCAACCCATATGCACCATTGTAGCATCGGTAGGGGCGCGAATTTTCGCGCCCGCATCATATGATCCCCCAACCATAATAGGACGTGAAAATTCGCGTCCGTACCACGTCCGTGCTCGGGAGGGCAAATATGGCATAAATAATTGGCAATCACCTTGTTTGCTCCGGCCGCAGCGTGCCGCAACCCCACAATTTCAACATTTGCATTATTATTTGAACCACTTTGCAATATTTCACGTCAGCATCATTTGATACCACCAGCCATCAGTAGGGGCGCGAATTTTCGCGCCCGCATAAAGACTGCCCGGGGTCAATGGTGTGGCCTCAAGCCATTTGTCCGACACAATTAAAACAAATCTTATTACATAGATGTTTAGAAAGAAAAAATTTGCATATGAATTATCCGGAAGAAATAACACTCAGCTTAGCTCATCAATGCACTGAACATCTTGACAAGCTAAAAAATCGAATAAACTTCTCGCTCTTAGGGGGAGACTTAGGCACAATATGCTTCTTGTATTTATACTCAAAAAGCAAAGGGCAAAATATGGACATACCGAACTATTTTCTGGATAAACTACTTCCAAACATAAACGACTCCATTGCAACCTATTGTAATGGGTTATGCGGATTTGCCTATGCCATGAGGCTACTTAAGCTATTGGAATGTATTGATTTCGACGAATCGTACTTCAACGATATAGATAGTTCTATAAAAGCATCTTTTCAGACTATGCTGGATAACGATAACATAGATTTTCTTCACGGAGCGACAGGGTTATTACGTTATCTTGTAGACACGAACAGTACTCTCCAGAATATCGTATTGGAAGTAGACCGGTTTTCAGACTACTTGTTTTCAAATCGAATCTGTGAATCCACACCTAAAGGCATTTATTCATTGGATTTCAGCTCTTTCGACAACCATACTCCTAAGAAAAATATTTCCTTATCACATGGTATGTCATCTATCATAATCGTATTGTCCGAATTGCTGCAGAAATTCCCTCACAGAAAAGATGTATATGAATTGCTTGAAGGATTTTCCAACTACCTGTATTCAGAAGTCGGCGATCCATCGACATTAGGGTCATACACACCAATGTTCCCTTCTGATTCTGGAGTACCTTTAAGAAAAAGCAGACTTGCCTGGTGTTATGGCGATTTGGGTGTTGCGATAGCCCTGAATAGAGCTGGGCAAACTCTTGAAAATTGTCAATACAATGAAACTGCACTACAAATGTTCAAATTTGATTTCCGCAGATTTAAATATTCTGAAAATTATATAGACGATGCTTCGGTATGTCACGGCGTGGCGGGTATTTTACAAATACTCCGGAATATCGATTTGAGCCATTCCGGATTTGACAAAGATTACGCAGCATGGAGCGATGTGTTGCTGTCTAAGGTGTTTGATTACCGTGGACGAAGTTCTTTCTTGTATTACAATACTCCTGCCGACACATTTTCCATCTCATTCTCTATTATAGATGGCATTTCGGGTGTAGGATTAGTCTTGCTCAATACTCCAGATTCAAATTTCTTTCTTAACAAATTAATGCTGTTATCATGAATTACGGCACGTTCGACAAGTTCATTTTCAGAATACCTACTGTCCCGATCAACGACTATATAGACATGCTCGATAACGAGGAGTCAATGGACAACTTTTTCAGGTCAGATATATTTGCGGAGTCAATAAAGATTACGTCAGAAAACCTATACAAGGAATATCGGAAATATATCGAAGGAAATCTGCCTTCAAAAAAACAACAGAAAATGACAGTCACTTTGAACAAATATCTTAGCAGGATGTCGGTTCGTTGCACACCATTTGGGTCATTTGCAAATATCGGTTGCTCGGAGTGGGGTAACAGAACATCCGGTAGGAAATTAGTAAAAAGGGTATATCGACTTGACTCAAAAATTACAAATCAGCTATATCATCGAATCCTTCACAACAAGGAATCTCGGGACAAATTAAAATATTGTCTTAACGACACATTATACATCGCCGGTAAATATATAAGGTATATGAAGCACAATGATAATGCAGTCGGGAGGCACTGGTATATACAGCCTGTTTTGAACAACCCTTTGATTGTATGGATAAAACAGAATTATGCTTCAGCCACAGAATATCACACTTTAGTATCAGACATCTCAGAATATTTTCAACTCACTATTAGGGAGAGTGAAGAAATCGTCGACCAGATGATTGCTGAACAGGTCCTCATTCCTGAAATCGAACCCGACGGAATTTGTTGTGATTGCACGACACCCTTGCTCTCAAAAATTTTCAGGCTCGACATCTCCACTCCCGAAATCAATCATATAAAATTGATTCTCGATGAGATGAATGCCACGACATCTTCTCCGGCACAACGAGTTAAAGATATCGATTCTATAACGGCTGACCTATCAAATTTAAATATCAGCGGAGTTGCTGACAGCCCTGTTCAATGCGATTCATTTTGTGTCAACTTTGAAATTGATTCTATCAACAGTCTCAAAGATGAAATTCTGCGTAGTTTTGACGTTCTGTCCAAAATATCACGCCGGTTTATTGAACCCAAACTGCAACGGTTCAAAGAAATGTTCCAGCAACGTTACGAACAACAGACCGTGCGCCTTATGGAAGTTCTTGATCCGGAAATCGGAATAGGATTTGGTATACCGATAAGCCCCCTTGACAATCCCGTTCTTAAGGAAGTCAGGTTAGGGCGCAACAAACAACAGGGTAATATAGCGTCAGGAAGGATTGGGAATTTTGACCAGTCATTACTTAGCAAGTGTTTATCGGTCGACAATCATATTATCGAACTCACGGAATCAGATCTGATTTCTTATCCGGAAACCGAAGCAAAGCAGCTACCCCCTACGCTATCATGCATGTTCTCACTCGTGAGTGTTGATGGGAAAACTATGATTGATTCAGTTCGCTTCAACAACACAACCGCATCGGCTTTAATCGGCAGGTTCGCTTATGGAGATAAAGCTATACGCAGTCTTTTAAAAGATATTTGCGATTTTGAACAATCATGCTACAACGATTGCATTATAGCGGAAATAAAGCATCTGTCAAGCCCGAAAACAGGCAATATACTGACTCGTCCAAACCTTCGGCAATGCGCTATCAGTATTGCGTCATATTATGATAATGTCGAATATGACATTCCTGTCAACGACCTTTTAGTTACAGTAAAAAATAATGAGATAATTCTTCTATCCGAAAAGCTTAAGAAAAGGATCATACCGATTATGAGTTCTGCCCATAACTCATCTTTTAACACTATGCCGGTATATGATTTTCTATGCGAGCTTTATGGTCAAAACGCACGGTCATATTTTTCATTTTCATGGGGCCAATTAAACACTCTGTTAAAACATCGTCCTCGTGTCGTTTACAAAAATTTCATTCTTAATCGTGAAGAATGGAGTATATTCTTCAAAGGAAAAGATGGCGATTGCATAAGTATTGAC
>CAZAZA010000155.1:3689-4113 GCA_964489495.1 uncultured Bacteroides sp. | reverse complement strand
GGGACATTCAGACGGTTATAACCTTCGGGCACATTTCCGGTAAAATCCTTATCAGTCAATGCGAAGTGAAACTGTTCAGCTTCCCGGTTTTCGGGGTCGTTGATATCAAGAAGAACCATGTCGTCAAGATACTTCACATTAAAACCTCGCGCATACTTAGGTGTCACCATCGAGATGGAATCCTCTGTCATGTCGCCGTTTTCGTTACTTACGCCCTTTGAATGACCTCCCCCGCACGAACAGGTCAAAAGAGCCAAAACAACTGTGGTAATCAATTCTGAAAGTTTCATATTTTCTTTTGTTTCATTCCGGTATGTATATTATTTCTCCGTTTTCGAGTTGATACGCTTGTACCATTTCCTTGGGCGAAAAGATCTCTACGAGTCACTTGAAAGTATAAAATCCATTCCGGGAAACATTCCTG
>CAZAZA010000155.1:0-3679 GCA_964489495.1 uncultured Bacteroides sp. | reverse complement strand
CTGTAAAAAGATATGAGACTACACATGCCGGCGCAAAAGTCATCACATACATCAGAGTTATGATGAATGCTGTTATTTTTTTCATTTTCTCTTCTTAACGGTAAAGTCCTCCCGGGACCTATTTGACCGATTCGTCCCGGGAGAACGACAGAAAAAAAAGCAAAAATTATCTTCTCATTTTTTGATGTCTTCGACAACCCGGATTTGCTCGAAGTAGTAACCTGAGGCCATTGAGGCACCAAGAGTTGTCTGATTCTTTGTCACATCGTAAATATAGATCTGGGGATTCTTCCCTTCCGCATCCACCCCGATATAAGCCTTATGATTGACATATGCCATACGCGATGAGAAGCGTCCGCTACTGTAGGCAAGACGCTGACCATTGTAGGATATAGGGGTGCTTGTCTTGGTATTGACATCAATCACTGCATAGTAATGGCTGAACGAATCGATATCTGTCCCTGCCTCGTCATCTCGTGCATAAGCCACGACTTTGTTGTCACCGACATACATGACCGAGATAAGCTTGCCACCTGCTGTGAATCCGTCGTAACTCTGGTCGAACGATGTGGAATTTGCCGGAATCTTAAGCAGATGGCTGTGTTCCTTGCCATTGGCATCTTCTGTCACGCATGCTATATACAGGTTGTTGTTACCGTCGATAAAGGTTGTGGTCTGAAGGAGTTCGCCATAAGCGGTGCCTACCATCTCACAGTCAAGGAAACAGGGTGTGTCGCTCTCTACTGCCATGGTAGCAGGATTGATGACTGCAGTCATCATAGGAGTAACACGTTTGCCTCGCCGGCCGCTTTGTTTTGCAAAATAGAAATAGAAGAGCTTGTTATCCGAAGCACGATATGTCAATATACCCGATGTTGTGAAGAGCTCTCCCCCTTCCGGCATTTTGACATCGAGCGTACCCTCGTCAATAATAGTCATATCATCGGCGTTAAGTTTGGTCCAGACAATTTTCGTGGCATCTCCGTTTGCAGCCATGATGACGAGTGTATTGTCATTGATCCAAGCGTGGGTATACTTGCGGGTAGCGTAGGTGTTGATCTGGAAACGGCGTTCCTTGACAACTTCCACCTTATTGTCCCTGATAATGTACTTGGCAAAGCGGTCGCCGGACACCGGAACCTGATAATAATATGCACCTTTAAGGATGGTTTCAAGAGAGAGGAGCGAGTTCACCTCCGTGCCTGTCCCCTGGAATGTGATTTCAGGCTGGTCGGATTCAAGAGAGTTGACACTTCTTACAAGTGTCTGCACGTCGCGTCCCATACCGCCGTGGCGGTCAAGAGCGACCCAGAGGTCGAAATGATAGTCCTGGATGATTGTTGGATCGTCCGGCTGATCCGGGTCGTCATCGTCCGAACAGCTTGTCATGCCGAAGGCAAGAAAAAGCGACATAAACGAAGCTAAAAGAAACTTGATTTTTCTCATTGCTTAATGTTGATTGGTTTTTAGTTGATGAATATTCTGAATTTTGCTCCAAAAGCGCGTCCGGGCTTCTGCAGCATATAATTGTCATAAGCAAGTCGGTCGAGGAGATTATTACACTCTATAGAGATGTTGTAGCGATCGTTGTGCCATGAATAGGCAACAGCGAGATTGGTGATATTTTGCGTCGGTATCCGCGCTTTCGACGATGCCGCTCCGAAAGCTTCCCAGTTCAGATAATACCAATGTATATATTGGTGGTCTGCACTGATTCTCAACCTGTCGGTCTTCATGAAAATGTCTCGGAAAGTATACGAAGCTTTCAGATTGCCGAAAAGCCACGGACGGTTTGGCACCCTGTTTTTGTATGTCGCCGAAAGATTCCCGTCAGTCTTGTATTTCTTCAAGTCGCGAGCGTCACTCCAACTCGCGTTGGCCGTTATCTGAAGAGAATTGTTCCAAATGTACGACACTTCCGCATCAAATCCCTTAATGTCGATAGCCGGCTCGTTGACATATTGCATCATCCCTTCCCTTTCCGAAACGGTGGCGCGGATATAGTTCTGCACATGACGGATGAAACCGTTGGCTTCGTAGCTAAGCTGATTGACTCCGCCCCAATAGTACGTGCCGAATATTCCGAGATTATAGTTATTGCTCGTCTCTGGACTTAAAGCGAGATTCGGATAGACAGTCGTACCGTTACCGAGTAGTTCTCTCGACAAAGGAAGGCGTACACTATGTTCATACGACCCCTTTATGGCAAACGGATTGCAGAGCGAGAACCGACTTCCGACTCCTGCACCCAAATAACTCTTCACCTTGTGTCTGTCGATTTGATCCGAACCGGTAATAGTAATATCGTCGGTCTGCTTTATTGACAAGGCATTGATATAGTCTTTTACAAAGTAAGAAGTCTGCCATCTATTGTTGAAGAAAGACTGAGAATAGGTAAGTGACAATATATGCTTCGAGACGACATCATTCGATGGCTCGAAATTTTTGTCAATTTCGTCATAACGGTCATTGCCTCGACGGTTAAGCATGTAATTGAAGGCAAAGACATTCTGTTCGTTGAGTTCATAATCCACGCCGGCATTGACCACCGTAAGCGGACGATTGTACACACGTATTGTTCTGCCACGGTTATTCATTTCATTGCCTGATGAAGGCATCCATGTGCCGTCCCATGAATACTTACGATAGGCCGTGTCGACAGTCTCGCTATGATCCCATGTTTGGGACAACGTTAGTCGGGTCGTCAGTCGTCCCCATTTCTTATTATAGCGTGCGGAAACATTGTAGGAATGCGATTGACGGCTCGCTTCGCCGTATACCTTGTTTTGCATGGCGCCTGTCTGGATATCCTTGTCCATTTTGTTATACGAAAATCCGACAAAAAACATATCGGCCCATTTCACATCGTTCATGCCCACTTCCATCTGGCCGAAAAGAGAAAAATAATTGTCGTGAAAACGCCGCTTGTTCGTATAGACATATCTGTCTTGCTCCTCACTCCAGACCTCGACATTTTTCATCAGATAATCATTCTCTGAGTAATTGACGCTGAATGTAGGTCGAATGACTATGGATGTTCCTGAGATGTAGTACTGTCCGTTAATATCGCCTGTATGCGTATGGAACGAACCTATGCCATACGACGCATCCAGAAAGTTCTGTCTTTTCTTTCTGGTCACGATATTGACAGCGCCTCCCAGAGCGTCAGCCCCGAGATACGAAGGGACAACACCTTTGTATAATTCAACTCTTTCAACCGTATTTAACGGAACGTTATCGAGTGTGAGACCCGAGCCTTTTGTCTCCAGTGGGACACCGTCTATAAAATAGCGAATCGAATTCCCCGACATCCCGTTGATAGTCAAGTCAAAATCCGAACCCGCTCCACCTTCACGTCTTACCTTCACTCCTGCCGTACGGTCAATCAGGTCGTTCAGTGTGACCATCTTATTCAGATTAGGTGCTATCTCGACAGCATTGACCGAAAATGCACCCTCTTCAAGTTGCTTTCCGACGGTTTTACCATAAACATTTACACCCTGCAGCCTGACGGCATCCTCATGCATAATGACATCAAAAATTGTATCTTTTGTCAAGTCTAATGTAAACTCAAACATCCGATAGCTTACCGCTGACACCTTGCAGGAGTAGACACCTTTCTCCAACTTAATCTCATATTGGCCGTCAACGTCGGCAGTTGCCACATATTTATTATTAT
>CAZAZA010000154.1:0-4157 GCA_964489495.1 uncultured Bacteroides sp. | reverse complement strand
CACCGGGCAGATTCTTCTCCGAGTATTTCCGAACAAGCCTCGTTCATCGGCAGAAGTTCAATACAACAATGCTTATATGTTCAATGAACTAGACAGTATCAATATCCTTCGAAACCGAATAGCACACCATGAACCTATCTGTTTTGCGAGAAGACAGTCTCAAATCGGCACCGCCTATATCCTCAACGCGTATCAGAACTTGCATAAGTTGTTTAGATGGATGGGCATCAACAGCCATTCGTTACTTTATGGACTTGACCATGTGCAGCAAGTCTGCAACCGAATAAACGCCATTTAATTTGATAGTTGTTGCTGTCCTTTAGTGTGGTATCAAATGATGCGGGCGCGAAAAATCGCGCCCCTACCAATGGCTGGTGAATCATATGATGCGGACGAGAAAAGTTGCGGCATGCCGCGGCCGGAGCGAATCAGGGATAAATGACTTGAAAATCACCTTGTTTTCTCCGGCCGTGGCATGCCACGACCCTACAATTTTTATTTATATCTGTTGGTTAAATGGTGTCTGAATGATGTGTGAGAGGTTATTTGAGGATTTTGCGGACTGATCCGTCGGTCATGCGGATAATATTGATGCCGTTTCCGACTTTGTCGCGACGGATGCCGTCGATTGAATAGATTTGTTCGATAGCCGGGGTGTCGGTGGGTCGAACGGTGCTGATGCCTGATGAGTTGCCCTTGACATCGATTATATAGGTGACGAAATAAGCCGGAGCTTCCATGTCTTCAAGATCTTCGCTATAGAAACCATAGCCCAGGATGTAGCGTCCGTCGGCTGATAGGCCGGTTGGAAGACAGTATCCGACAGAGTCGGAAAAGCCGAATTTCTCATCATAAACCGGGAAAGCCTGACCTAAGGTCGACGCTTGTGATTCACCGGCTTTCCAGATGAAGCTGCCCATGCTATCGAAAAATGGCTGCGAGCCGATAAGACCCACGAAAGTGCCGTCGTCGGCAATGGCGGTCGGAAGGAGTCCGCGTCCTGCCGGGTCGATATCCTGCGGCTCACTGTAGACGGTAATAGACCGGCTTTCGATGTCATAGACGACGGGTACGCTCATAGGCTGACCGTCGTTGCTGATAATGCCCTCGCAGAGCGCGTATTTGCCGTTATTGCTCAGTCCCATGGGATTCAGGCCGTAGAGAATCTTTTCACCTTCACTCTGGTCAGTGTCGTCCATTATCAGATATTTGCTGAAAATCGGGTCGACAACATATTCGCCTTTTTCATCAGCCACCCATAGGTTGGCCGGCCCGAAGTTGCCGATGCAACCGAGTATCACCTTGCCGTCGCCGCTTACATATTTGGCCGCAGAACCCTGGCCGGCATAGTCGCCGAGCAGAGACTCGTCGACCTCGGGGAGCAACGTCCATGTGCCTCCGTTCACCGAGTATGCGGCATAAGTGAGATATCCTTTTGCCACAAGAGAGCCTGTCATAATGCTTCCGTCGGCAGAGATGGCTTCGCCAAGCACGTATTTGTAATAGTCGGACGGTGGTGTCAGAATGGTTTCGATACCGTCGATAGAATAAGTCACGCCGGGACCGTTATATCCGATGGCAACGCCGTTGTTGTCGACGTGGCGCAGTTCGGCGCCTTCATCGTCGGATGAGAATTCGTATCTTACCTCGTCATTTGTAATGTCGGCGACGAAATAGCCTGTCCCGTTTTCAATTGAACCGCAGGCATATCTGCCGTCGGGCGAGATGCTGAGGCCCATCAGCTGGGGTTCGTCATAGCCCGGTATGCCAAGGCCAAGCGAGAGTGTCCTGAGTGTCTGGGCGTTCAGTGAAGATGCAACGGCAAATCCAAGAAATAGTGTAAAAGTTTTTTTCATAGAAAAATCGAGGCCCTGTTTGTGATGCAGGGTGAGAAGGCCGGGCCGGTTGCACCTTCTGCCTGCGGGAGCGTTCAGCTCCGAGATGAGTGAATATTTATTTGCTGAATGGCGAATAATTTGTGATTATCTGTAATGTTTTTGCAAAGCTACTCCTAATCTTGCAAAAATGCAAATAAATAGAAAGGAAATTTACAAAAATTCGTGCCCGAAGACAATGCGCCCCTGCCGATCCCCCGAGCCACAACCGGGGCATGCCACGGTACGCCTATCGTTACAATGGATACTCAGTTGAGAAAGAATGAAATAATCTCATCATCATTGGCGTTGTATGTTGTGCTGACAAGATAGGTAAGAATTGACCCTAATAACCGCATCTCTCCGGTGTTTTTCATGGACTTGAACAATCGCTTGAAGCGGACATCTTGATTTGACATAACGTTTTTGGTCTGAGCTGTAAACTCTTTCAATACCGGAGAAAGACCATAGTCCGTCATATTGACATGTGCGGCTTCAGCACATGAAAGGATAAAGCCATCGGCGGCCGGTTCTATAAGAATTATATAGTGTAAGCGAACAGGGTGACGAAATAGTTTCAGATGCTCGCTGGAAACAATTTCCCGAAATTCATGAAGATATCCCGGACGTCGTTTATCTGCATCGATTATTCCTATTGCAAAACGATCTGCAAATTTTTCCTGCATTACTTTGGCGACCTGATTGCAACCTTTCTGGTGATTGCACCCCCCTGAACAGACCAAAGTTTCCACAAGGTTAGTGTCAATATAACATTCCGGTATTATAAAGTCTGTGCGTTGGATCATTTGCCTAAATATGCTTCAAGATTATAGAACATATCCAGTCCGTTATCATAAGCTTCCTGAAGTTGCTCATCGGTGAGACGCCGAATGACAGACTCGTTGTTTTCGATATCAACAACAAATACCGCAAGCTCACCACCGGCGCTTTCAAGCAATGAACTCATTACATATGGACTATGCGTCGTAATAAAGAATTGATTGCTTTCGCTGGAAATAATATCATTAACGACATTTGAGATATATGGGGGGAAAGTGTGAGCTTCCGGTTCCTCGAAACATATTACTTTGTTTGTATTGCTCTCGATTGCCGCTTTATAGAAAATCAATCGTTGTAGGGAATCGGCAAGTGAACTGAACGGTACAAGGAACATATCAAGACCGTTTTCTCTCATAGCCTTTATTTCCTGCGAGCCGGAGTCAAACATCATCTTAAGTCCATAGCCGTGAAATAGTTCTGCAAGGCTTGACTTCAAGGAGGGCAGATTTGCCACAGTTTCCATAAGATTGGCACCGGAGGGTGGCAATAAGAAGCCGGTATTGGTGGATTCAGGGATAAACTGTCTTGGGAAGAAGTATGCAAGTACGCGCGGCAGTAATGCTGGTTCTTTTTTCGTGGATAGAGTCAGCGAGGGGGAAAACGTATATTTCGAAACTTCGTTTTGTACAGCAATATCAACTGAGAGTCCATTGTTCGTACTACGGCTGATACTCAGTAAATTGTCATCAGCTGTCACCTCGATTGGAGCTGATGATATTCCGTTATGGAACAAATCGGCAGTGTTTTCTATGCGCACCAGATTTTTAAGGGATTTGTTTGAGGTATTCACCATATATGGCGCATCAAATAGAGCAAGAGCTTCCAAAATATTGCTTTTGCCGACGTTTGGCCTGCCAATCAGCACATTAATGCGCCTACAATCGGAGAGCGTAACCGATTTTACAGACTTGAAATTTTTGATGGACACGCTCTTAATATTGTTTTGTGCCAACATAATGCGCAAAGATACAAAATTAATTTAATATGTGGCATCGCAATGTTGCATCCGGGAGCAAATCCGGCTAATCCTGTGCACCCGGTGCCGGAAATAATATTGCTTTTATATCGCTATTTTTCAAGGGAATTGAAAAATAATTTGTAACTTTGCGCGATGATAGGCGGTTGAGGCCTTCCGGACTCCCGCCAATCACAGGCAATAACCCTAATTATTAACTATTTAATGACTGAAGAAGTAAAAAACACCGCAATCGAGGATTTCGATTGGGACGCTTTTGAAAAAGGCGAAACCGCTGGCGAGAAGTCGCGTGAGGAGCTGACCCGCACCTATGACGAATCGCTCAACACCGTCAAAGACAAGGACGTAATCGAAGGTACCATCATCGCCCTCAACAAACGCGAGGCCGTGGTTAACATCGGATACAAGAGCGACGGTATTATCCCGATGAACGAGTTCCGCTACAACCCCGACCTCAAAGTGGGCGA
>CAZAZA010000153.1:0-4162 GCA_964489495.1 uncultured Bacteroides sp. | reverse complement strand
AGTAGGCGAGAACATCGCCAAGAAGGCTGTCGAGGCCGGTATTACCGAAGTGGTTTTCGACCGCAACGGCTACCTCTTCCACGGCCGTGTGAAATCACTTGCTGACGCTGCCCGCAACGGTGGCCTTAAATTCTGATAAAAATGGCAAAGAGAAACAATAGAGTTAAATCGACCAACGATCTCGAGCTTAAAGATCGTCTTGTGGCCATCAACCGTGTTACCAAGGTGACAAAGGGCGGCCGCACATTCACCTTTGCCGCCATCGTAGTCGTAGGCAACGAGAACGGCATCGTAGGCTGGGGCCTCGGAAAAGCTAACGAGGTTCAGGCCGCTATCGCAAAGGGCGTGGAGGCCGCTAAGAAGAACCTTATCAAGGTGCCCGTCCACAAAGGCACAATCCCTCACGAGCAGATCGCTAAATTCGGCGGCTCGCGCATCATCCTCAAGCCTGCGTCCCACGGTACTGGTGTGAAGGCCGGTGGCGCTATGCGTGCAGTGCTTGAAAGTGTCGGCATCACCGACGTGCTTGCCAAGTCGAAAGGCTCTTCAAACCCCCACAACCTCGTGAAGGCTACAATCGCCGCTCTTGACGAAATGCGCTCGCCGGCCATCATCGCCCAGAACCGCGGTGTTTCTGTCGACAAAGTGTTTAACGGTTAATCTCCAGAACAACAATGGCACAGATCAAGATAAAACAAATCAAGAGCCGTATCAACTGCCCGGCAGTGCAGAAGCGCACGCTTGACGCACTCGGACTCAAGAAAATGAATCACACCGTGGTGAAGGAAGACACACCCTCTGTGATGGGAATGGTAAACAAAGTTCATCACCTTGTAGAGGTGACTAACGCTTAAATTGCTCGTCCGAAATTATGGAACTAAATAATCTCAAACCCGCCGTTGGATCCGTAACACGCAAGACCCGTATAGGACGCGGCCCGGGTTCCGGCAAGGGTGGTACATCAACCCGTGGTCACAAGGGTGCGAAATCGCGCTCCGGTTACAAGAGAAAGATCGGCTTCGAGGGTGGCCAGATGCCGCTCCAGCGCCGTCTGCCGAAGTTTGGCTTCAAGAACATCAACCGCAAAGAGTTCAAAGCCATCAACCTCGACACTCTTGAGGCCATCGCCGCTGCCAAGAACCTTCAGAAGATCGGCTTAGAGGAACTCCGTGCCGCCGGTTGTGTTTCTTCGAAGCAGCTCGTGAAGATTCTCGCTAACGGTTCTCTCTCCCATGCTCTCGCCGTAGAAGCAAATGCCTTCTCAAAGGCTGCTGAAAAAGCTATCGTCGAGGCAGGTGGCTCAATCACCATAATCTAATAATAATGCGATTTATACAGACACTCAAAAACATCTGGACAATCGAGGAATTGCGTAAACGCATTCTCATCACACTCTTGTTGGTACTTGTGTACCGACTTGGGTGTTATGTCGTTTTGCCGGGTATCAGCCCGAGCGACCTGGATGCGCTTGCTAATTTCACGAATAAAAGTGGCCTGATGCAGCTGCTCGATATGTTCTCGGGCGGAGCATTCTCTCAGGCTTCTATTTTCGCCCTGGGTATTATGCCCTACATCACCGCTTCGATCGTTGTCCAGTTGGTCGGAATGGTTTACCCGCCCTTCCAGAAGCTTCAGCGCGAGGGCGAGAGCGGACGCCAGAAGATGAACCAGTACACCCGTTACCTTACGGTGGCTATTCTTCTTCTCCAAGGCCCGGCTTACCTGATCAACCTCAATTATCAGGTGATGCATGCGGCTACAGGAAACGTGGCGCCTCTGTCGGGCTGGGCTATAGCCTATCTGACTGTCATCCTTGCTGCCGGCTCTATGTTCATCATGTGGCTTGGAGAGCGCATTACCGACCGTGGTATCGGCAACGGTATTTCGTTCATCATCCTCGTGGGTATCATCGCACGCCTGCCGCAGGCACTTTACTTTGAGTTCTACAGCCGCCTCCCGGGGTCCACTGGGTCGCAGGGTGGTCTGATCATGTTCGTTGTAGAACTTGTAATCCTCTTCGCTGTAACCGTCGGTGCTGTGCTACTCGTTCAGGGAACACGCAAAGTACCCGTGCAGTATGCCAAGCGTATGGTAGGTAACAAGCAGTATGGCGGCGCACGCCAGTATATACCTCTTAAGGTAAATGCTGCCGGAGTTATGCCTATCATCTTTGCCCAGGCAATTATGTTTATCCCTATCACCTTTGCCGGCTTTAGCTCGGAAGAGGGCGGTTCGGGATTCTTTAACGCGATGAGCGATATCAACGGATTCTGGTACAATCTCGTTTACTTCATCCTGATTGTTGCCTTCACCTACTTCTACACGGCCGTCACTGTGCGTCCGACGCAGATGGCAGAGGATATGAAGCGCAACAACGGATATATCCCCGGCGTGAAGCCCGGCAAGAAGACAGCCGACTATCTCGACTCGATTATGTCGCGTATCACCCTTCCCGGTTCAATATTCCTCGGCATCGTGGCAATCCTTCCGGCATTCGCACGATTCCTCGGAATCAGCCAGAATTTCGCTCAGTTCTTTGGCGGCACTTCGTTGCTTATCCTTGTCGGTGTAGTTCTTGACACCCTTCAGCAGGTAGAGTCGCATCTTATGATGCACCACTACGACGGCTTGATGAAGGAAGGCAAAATCAAGGGCCGCACAACAGGCAGCGCTTATTGATAAACTTGTTTTTTCAACGTAGAGTCAATAATGATTTATCTGAAGACACCTCAGGAAATCGAAGGCATGCGAAAGGCATGCAATCTTACGAGCCTCACGCTTGGCGAAGTGGCCAAGTGGGTGGCTCCGGGGGTGACTACTCTGAAGCTCGACACAATTGCCCGCGAGTTCATCCTCGATAATGGCGGCCGGCCGGCCTGTCTGGGTTACGGAGGTTTCCCGGGTACATTGTGCATCGAGGTCAACGAGACCGTCGTACACGGTTTCCCGTCAAACTACGCTTTGCGCGAGGGCGACATTGTGGGTCTTGACCTTGTAGTGGAACTGGACGGCTTTAACGGCGACCAGTGTTACACATTCCCGGTGGGCGAAATCAGCGAGGATGTTGCCGCGCTCTGCCGCACCACCAAGGAATCGCTTTACAAGGGCATTGAGGCCTGCCGTGTCGGACATCGGATAGGCGATATAGCAAATGCCGTGCAGACTTACTGCGAGCATCGTGGCTATACCGTTGTCAGGGAAATGTGCGGTCACGGCATAGGTCGCAAGATGCACGAAGATCCCGAGGTGCCCAACTACGGACGTCGCGGTGTCGGACCTCTTATCAAGAACGGCATGTGCTTAGCCATAGAGCCTATGATCAACCTTGGCAGCCGTAACATAGTGATCGAGCGCGACGGGTGGACATGCCGCACCAAGGATCGCAAACCTTCGGCTCATTACGAGCACACGGTGGCTGTCCTTGACGACGAGACCCACATACTGACGACCTTTGATTATATCGAGGACGTGCTGAAGGATAGATCAATTTGAAATTACCCATATGGCAAAACAAGCAGCAATCGAACAGGACGGCACAATCGTCGAGGCTTTGTCAAACGCTATGTTCCGTGTCGAGTTGGAAAACGGGCACGAAATAACAGCGCATATCTCGGGCAAGATGCGCATGCATTATATACGCATACTCCCGGGCGACCGCGTAAGGGTTGAGATGTCGCCCTACGACTTGTCGAAAGGGCGCATAGCGTTCCGTTATAAAAACTGACCTCTCCTTCACCACACAACAAACAAAAACAATAACAGCATACAATGAAAGTAAGAGCATCGGTAAAGAAACGTACTGCGGACAGCAAAATCGTCCGTCGCAAGGGGCGTTTGTACGTTATTAATAAGAAAAATCCCAAATATAAGCAGCGTCAGGGATAATTTTATTACTTTTGCAAAAAATTTAGAAGACTACTATGGCAGTAAGAATTGTGGGAGTCGACCTCCCTCAGAACAAAAGAGGTGCAATAGCCTTGACATACATCTTCGGAATAGGCCGAAGCGCTGCATTGACCATCCTCGAGAAAGCAGGCGTGAACCCCGACACCAAGGTTCAGGACTGGACTGACGAGCAAGCAGCAAAAGTACGTGAAGTGATCGGACGCGACTATAAGGTCGAAGGTGACCTTCGCAGTGAGATACAGCTTAACATCAAGCG
>CAZAZA010000152.1:0-4184 GCA_964489495.1 uncultured Bacteroides sp. | reverse complement strand
CTATCTTCCACACCGTGATCGCCACTTGCAGGATGAAGGGAATCTCCGTCCTCAAATACCTGCAGGCTTTCTTCCAAAAGATTGTTAACGGCGAGGCCGACTACTCCAGGATGATGCCCGACACAATCGGACTGCCAATTAAAAATGCTTAATTTTTAAATCCAAATTTGACGGAATTTAACGGAAACCGCCCCTCGGCGACTTTCCCAATCCCATACGTCATTTTTACACGCTTACCACAATAACAAGTTCAACAATCCTTGGACGTGCGGAATTATGTCCTTTCACACCCTCTCAGGGCATAATTGGACAGTTACCTTACAACTGTTTATCAGAGACATTATAATTCACAACAACTAATCTTAACATTGACATTATGAAAAAAAAAATAATGGGTGGAGTCTTTAGATATTATATTTATGCCATTATTGGTAAGACGGCATTTCTTTGGCCCGATGAAATGTATTTGAAGATAGTTTTCAGATTACGAATGGGCTATCGACTAAATCTGAAAAAACCTCAAACATTTTCTGAGAAGCTACAATGGCTTAAGATTCATAATCGAAGACTTGAATATACCAAAATGGTCGATAAGGTCGCAGCAAAGGATTATGTAGCAAACATAATAGGAAATGAACATATTATTCCGACGATAGCAGTTTACGACAAAGTCGAGGATATAGATTGGAGTAAACTCCCAAATCAGTTTGTCTTAAAATGTGCACATGATAGTGGAGGTATTGTTATTTGCAAAGATAAACGAACACTTGATATTTCAAGTGCAAAAGCTAAACTATCACGAGGTTTAAAACAAAGTTATTATAAGGTCAATAGAGAGTATCCCTATAAGAATGTGCCCAAAAGAATTATCTGTGAAGAGTACATGGTAGATGAAAGCGGTTATGAACTTAAAGATTACAAATTCTTTTGCTTTAACGGAGAAGTCAAGTTTCTAAAGGTGGATTTTAACAGGTTTTCAGGCCATCATGCGAACTATTTCGACACGAAGTGGAATCTTTTAGATTTTGGCGAGCTTGCTTTGATGCCGGATAAAAATAAGAAGCTCGATCGCCCAAAGGAATTGGATGAAATGATCGCACTTGCCAAGAAACTCTCATCAGGTATACCATTTTTGCGAGTTGATTTTTACGATATATGTGGTAAAATTTACTTTGGAGAATTGACCTTTTTCCCCGGTTCTGGAATGATTCATTATTCACCAGATGAATGGGATTACAGAATAGGTGAATGGCTCAAATTGCCTGAAAATATGTAATTTTTAAATATTTGATACAATTATGGCACTTTCTCATGGCATAGTTGGATTGTTACAATTGTTCAGAGCTCTCGTTTACAAATTCTTTGAATCTTTTGAGATGCTTATTTCGTTGAAAAGTCAGACATCGGTCCTATTTTTATCCTCTATAATCGGGGTTGGACTAGGACTGCTGTCTTCTGTGTTGAATACACGATTTCTAACTCCGGAAGAATATGGTAATTATAGGTATGTCTATAATATCATTTCTTTTATTAGTAGTTTACTACTGTTTGGTTATTTTGTATCAGGATGCCGTCTTCTCGCTATTAGTAAGGATCAAGAAGAGACTAAAAGGATCAATGGCGCAATGGTTATTATTCTTGCGATCACTTCGGTATCGCTTATAATAGTAATGGTATTAGCATCTATAATACAGAAATCATTGAATGACTTGGTTTCAAATCTGTTTTTGATTTCTCTACCTGTTTGTGCGGCACCCCTCTTTTTAAATTATATTAATACGACTTTTCAAGGAGAAAATAAAATTAAAGAACTTGCAGTCGCTCGATTGTTGCCATATGCCACTTACTTACCTATCGGTTTCCTATGGTATACATCATGGGGATCAAGTGCAAAAACTCTTATGCTGCTCCAAAATGGCTGTGCAATTGTAGTCTATATTATACTTATAGTTTCATTAAAACCAAAATTTGAAAATCTTAAACCAATATTCAAATTACTTAAACAAGAAAATCGGGACTATGGATTTCATGTTTATATAGGATCTATATTGGCAGTATCATTGGGATATGTCAGTGGCATAACTCTTGGTTTATTTGAGGATAATAATGTTAATGTAGGTTTTTATACTTTAGCTTTGACAGTAGCAACCCCTCTTTCATTATTGCCAACTATTGTCGGCACTACACACTTTAAGGAATTTGCTAATAGGAACTTTATAGTTAGAAGAGTAATCAGGAATACGATAGTGATTTCCTTGATTTCTCTTACTTTATTTGTTCTTTTAATTGTGCCTTTAGTAAAAGTCGTATACTCTAGTGACTATGCGCCAGTCGGTTATTACGCTTGTTTTATTGCAGTTGGAATGATTTTTCATGGTTTGGGAGATATGTACAATCGATTCCTTGGAGCTCATGCATTAGGGCGGCAAATTAGGAACGGAGCAATAATAACAGGATTTGTTCAATTAGCCGGTAGTATTATTCTTGTATATTTTTGGGGAATAGTGGGTGCTATAATTACTAAAATTCTTTCATCAGCAGTTTATTATTCCATGATGATTTATTACTATAAAAGGTTTTCGTATGGGATTAAGTCTTGAAATTTTAAGCCTTATTGTTCAGATATATTTAGTCTTTTATTCCGTCAAGGTATGGCATTGGAGATGCTTCTTGTCTCCTGGCTTTTATTATGGCCTTATTTGGTTTTTTGGAGTATTAGGGTCAAGAATATTTATTGAGGCAGGACTTCTAAGAGTAGTATCTGAAAAAAATATAGCTGAACTTAACAGTTTTGTTCTTTTTACAGCACTGTGTTTTATCTTTTTTACATGGCGATCTCGAAACTCAGTCAATAAAAACACTCAAGTCAAAATAAATCTTATTTCAAGTATGGGTTGGTTTAAAGCCATATCCATCTTAGTTTTGGTAATAGCCATCTATACTTTTCTCAGTGCTGGGGCAAGTTTTGATATGGGAAGTTCGAGAGCGTCGATGCACGACAACGTCGAAAAACAATCCATATTTACCGGTTACGGACAGGCGCTTGCACTTCCTCTAAGTATAATTGCTGGCTCTATTTTAGGTCAAGTTCTTCTAAAAAAAAGAAAATTCTCATTTATCACTACATTATTCTTATTTATTCCCCTATTATCTAATCTTATTTTTTCAATTTATCTCGGTGGTAGGGTGAATTTCGTTTATGGGTTTATTCAATATGGAATTGGATTTTGCCTCAATCTTAAAATCAATGATACTAAAGCGGTTTCAAAACGAATATTCTCCTTAGCCGCCATATCTTTGGTTCTGCTTAGTACCTTTATTTCTTTAGTTGCAGCCCAACGACAAGTACATATGTCAGGTAATTCACTGCAATATGAAATGATAGCTCGTCGAGGCTCTTTATATGCGCTTTTTTACGGCCCTATGGAATATATGACATCATCATATAATGGCTATCAATACAGACGAGATGATGCCGTCGATGAAAATGATCTTTCATATGGAACAAGAACTTTCAATGGTTTTATTAATTGGACTCTCCCTTTTGCTTCACGTTTCGGTCTTGAAAAATTTTCAATAGCCGATGCTTTTGATGTAAGATACAATAATCAAGAAACTTACGATTTCCAGAGAATATACTATTATACTACTCACTCCTGTTATATACCTCTTGTTAAAGATTTCGGGCCAATTGGGACATATTTTGCAATTATTTTTTTGACTTGGATATCAAATTATTTATTTGTTCGCCTGCAAAGAAGAAAGACTATAAACTGGGCTTCATCGCTATTCTTCTACTATATCTTTCTTGAATACTGGTTAAAATCAAACTACTATGGAACTCTTTCAGGATCGATAGCAATTACGTTGTATGGTTTGCTATTATTCGACTTATTTAATTATATATATAGAAAACAACATAATATAAGACTGGCAAAAGTATGAAAAAAATACTTTTTATAATTACAGCGTTTAGTAGTGGTGGAGCAGAGCACCAACTTCAGGAGCTTTCCAATTCATTAGTAGAGCGCGGGTATGAGATAGAAATCGCAACTTTTGGTGATTTACCTGACCATTATGAGTTGGATCAAAGAATAAAACGTACTCGTATTGCAGTTTCATGTAATAAAACAAGAAAACTATGGGATCTATGGAAACACATATTTTCAACTAAAGCTGAAATA
>CAZAZA010000151.1:0-4265 GCA_964489495.1 uncultured Bacteroides sp. | reverse complement strand
GTCCGAACGTACCCAACACCCGGCCGTCGAAGCGCGACCCGAGACCTTCGGCGGCATCCTCGATAACCGGAATCTCATAGCGGTTGGCCACCTCCATAATGCGGTCGATCTGGTAAGGCATACCGTAGAGAGCCACCGGTACTATCGCCTTCGGCTTGCGGCCCGTCTTGGCAATGCGGTCGCGTATGGCTTCCTCCAGCAGGTCGGGGTCCATGTTCCAAGTCTCGCGCTCCGAGTCGACGAACACCGGAGTAGCTCCGAGGTAAGTGATCGGGTGGCTCGACGCGCAGAAAGTGAACGACTGCACCAGCACCTCGTCGCCCGGGCCCACGCCGCAAGCCAACAGAGCCAGATGCACCGCCGCTGTCCCCGCCGACAGGCAGCACACCGACTTGTGCAACGGAGCTTGGCCGTCGGCCCTGCGGTTTACAAAATTCTCCAAGTCTTTTTCAAAACCATTGACATTCGGACCCATAGGCACGACCCAGTTAGTGTCGAAAGCCTCCTTTATAAAATCTTGCTCCTTGCCGCTCATATGAGCCAGGCAAAGATAAATACGTTCTCTCATATGTTTTTTAATTATTGATTACCAGGAATATCCACTGCTTTCATGCAAATTAAAACTCTGAGTTTAGATTTGCACGATTAATCTTCACTTGAATCTTTTTGTGCGGTTGTATAGGTTGACTAATAGTACCTCCCCATGGTTTCTCATAGAGGGGTTAGATGGTTTCGCCGGCGTATTTCATTCTGCGGCCGAGGACGGTGCAGAAAATCATTTGGATGTCTTTGATGAATGAATAGTGATGGAGATAGTAGAGATTTATTCGGACTTTGTCGGGGAAAATCACCTCGTCATTGTATTTTTGAGGGTCAGCTTGATTGGCGAGCAAATCCTCTTCATCGCGGTATTTTAGAGAGGCAGGACCGGTGATACCGGGACGGAGTTTAAGCACTTCGCGATCTTTGCCTTTAAGCTGGTCTGCATAACCCGGTACATCCGGACGAGGTCCGACGAAACTCATGTCGCCGATCAGCACATTCCAAAGTTCCGGCAACTCATCAAGTTTGTAATGGCGTAACTTCGCCCCAAGCGGCGTAATGCGGCTTTCACCTGCAACCGAGACCGACGAACCACCATGACCAACAGTCATTGAGCGGAACTTATACATGGTAAACAGTTTCCCATTCCTGCCGACTCTCCGTTGCTTGAAAATCACCGGACCTCCCGGCATCTTAATGCGAATCAATATGGCTACTACAAGAAGTACCGGCCACAACACTAACAGCCCGATGAGAGCCATCAGTCTGTCAAAAATATATTTTAAAATCATAATTTCAATGTGCTTTGTGTATCGAGAAGGGGATAGCCGTTCAGTTTGTGGAGATGTAAGTAGGTAAGCTCTGGGCCATGGATTTGCATGAGTTTGAGAATTTTGGTGCCGAACTCCTTGACTTTTGGCGAGAAAATCCTTTTGCCATCGGTAGTAATGTCATCAAGAAGCGACTCTGCAAGTTCTTCTCGCATATCGCCTCCGCAGGCTACAGCATAAGAATAGAAATTAGCCAATTTCACGAGGTCTTTCTCCTTTGAAGGCTGCTCTTTCTTTTTGGCGAACACACTTATCATGAAAACTTCGGCAACCGTCATAGTCATTGGGAACATCTGTTCGAACGTCTCATCATCCTCATCAATCCATGCTGTAATGAGATCGTTAACATAGATATTCAGTAAGGACAGAGGATTGTTCTTACCAAGCTTACGGTAAACCGGTTCCGAAGAAATGGTGAAAATCGCCAAACTGAGCAAAATCCTATCCAACCCCGGATGGTGGTAAAAAAGGCTGTCGTCCGGCGACCTAAGCGTCTCTTGCCAAATTTCAAAAATTTCTTCAGGTGTTTTCACAATGGTTTGTATTATTGTATGGTATTAAAATCCATTCCACTGACGATTATTTGTTATGTAAGCGTCCAATTATGACGTATGGGTTAATTGAAAGGGCTTATGGTGTACTTTCAATTAAAAAGCATTAAAATTGGATGTGATTTTTATAGATTGTTAATGTTGTTGTTAGCTGAGACTGATGGTCTCCTTTTCGAGTCCGTAGAGACGCCCGATAGTGTCCACTATCTGCCCGGCATAGGTGTCTCCCTGCATTCCTGCGGCCGGTCTTCCTGTGCGTTTTCTCCGGGGCTGTCAATATTTACCGATTCGGGTGTCCCGTCAAAATCCTCCTTGCATCTGTCGTGCGGGGGCTCGTCGTCATGGTGCTTTTTCCTGCCGCCTTTCTGGCTCTTATGCCCGAATGTCTGGCGGTTGCGCAGGGCAAGCTCCCCTTCCTTGTCAGCGACCATCTTCCTGAGCTCGTCCACAAGGCGGTCTTTCTCGGCAAGCAGGCTGACCAGCGACGACAGGTCTGCCTGCATCTTTCTCTGAATGGACAGGAGTTCCCCGATCTTGGCGTTCAGTTCCGTGTTTTGCGCCTCGGCGGACTGCGCCCTGAGCACGGCTTCGTCACACATACGCTGCTGGAGCATCAGCAGTCTGGATTTCTCTTCGCTTGTCATTTCGGAATACGGGTCGTTAAACGGTACCAGAACCTGTTCAAACCTGAGACGTTCAGCATAGAGTCTCCAGGTTCCCCACCAGTCTCACCAGATCCCGGTAGCTTAGGTTGCGCTGCTGCACATGCAGTCCGTTCGTCATTTTTATATCCACCATGATGCGGAGACCCGTATTTTTCGGTGGCTGCGATGCGGGTGTCGCCGTTTCCGTTTCTGTCTCCGGCCTGCCGGTAACCTCTACAGGTTCGACCTTGTGTCGTGTATCCGCGTACCATTTGACTCATGTGCGATTATTTTAAAGGAATTCATCGATTACTAAGCAATTGTCAAACAGGTTGTGGGGAATCTTGTTGCGTGAGCAGAAGGCCTGGATGCTTTCGCCCCTGGGCATTGCCTCCGCCATGTAGCGGAGATAAAATCTTTCAAAATCGCTGTCGCTGTATACCATTGTTATTGGGGTTTGGTTAACAGCGGCAAAGGTAGTTCTTAATCACGTGCGCGCATAGACGTCATTTTTGGACGCTTACAGGTCGGCATTGGTTTTAGGGCTCGCAAGTCGTCATTTTTACACGCTTACTTGCTGGCTCGCAAGACGTCGTTTTTATACGCTTACCTTAGATATTCTGTGAAATCTTTCTCAGTATCAAAAATTTCTGCATGTACGGCAGCTTCTTGCTGTTCTTTTGGAGGTAACTTCATGTAATTGCCATATCTTGCTGCAAGATATTCCTTTATAAATTTGCTACCCATTAAATATGTATCTTCGAATTTTATATCAATAGGGTTTTGGAAGAACTTAGAAGCAAATAATCCTTTATTAAAGGATGCAGGTGTAATCCAATAACACCATTTAAAGTTACTTGTCAAATTATCATAACGATATATATTACGATAACACCATCGAGCTATAAATTTTGAAGGAATTAATTTAAGTGTCTTGAGAGCTATGGCTTGAGAATGAGATTTTGGCTTCCAGTTTCGTTCTGATAATCCTAATAGGGTTACAAATTTACTCTGATAATAAATAATTTTCTGAATTAAATGATTATCAGGAACTTTATGGAGAATCATAATATCGACATAGATACCATGATGCATATCTTTTCGGTGTGCAAAGTTATGTTCGATAAGAGTTGTTCCATTCATTCTTACTTTTGCATATTCCAAATGTTCTTCAACAGTTCTCCATTCTTGTATTACGAAATTCTTGGAATTAAGTGCGTTGAATGCCGATTTAAAACTCTCATATTGGTCCGGTGTCATGAATATATCCAAGTCATCATCCCAGGGGATGAAACCGCCATGACGTATAGCACCTAATGCAGTGCCTCCCATTATGAAGTACGTAATTCCATTTTCTCGACAAACGTTGTCGATAAACTTCATTACTTCAAGAATCTTGGATTGAACCTTACGAACTCCTTGCAGACTCATAGTTATATTTTTTTTGCAATAAAATAGAACCTATTCATAATACTCTCCATTAAAGGGTTTTTTTGAAGAGTTCTGGCTATCTTGCGAATTATTTTAAAAAATAATATCCTCGAATTGATTTTTAAAGATGTATTCTCCCACCTATGGGGGTGAGTGCTTAATATAATAGATGTATGGTTTTCGGTAATGTATTTTTTCAACTTATCAAAAGATCCAATTTCTATGTTTGCAGCATTATGGTTGATATCGTTTGATTCGGGTTCGGT
>CAZAZA010000150.1:0-4294 GCA_964489495.1 uncultured Bacteroides sp. | reverse complement strand
GGCCAACTAAACAGCTTGACATCCTCCGCAACAACTGGTACAAGTTCACCATCAAAAAATCCGACGAAACCGTCGATATTACCGTTGAAGTGGACGTGCAGCCCTTCGCCGAAGTAATCCTCAAACCCGACTTCGGCCTCGAACGAGACGAGGCAACTGGTTATGTTGTCATAAACAAATATGCACCTGATATTTATTATTATGACGATAAACACAATAAATATTATGATTCAGATAAGAAAACCAGAATTGCTCGACGTATTGAACTAAATGATGATAATATATTTATTGTAAGAGAAAGACAGAGTCGTAGGATTCGGTATTGTTATGACTGGAATGAGAATAAATACTATAAAGATTTAAGTAAGACGGAAGAGATAACTTCTCCACTACAACTTAAATTTTCCACTACTCCAGATGGTAATCTCATTTTATGGTCAGATGATTTTGGAGAAGCGATGTATTTTTATAACCCTAAAACCAATCAATACATCGACTATAACACATCTATAATTCCTCCAGTTAATCTTGGAGTAAAACGTCTTGATTCAAATCATAGATATATAATAACAGAATACACTTCTGACGCACAAACCTTGTTTTATTACGATACCCAAACAGGGAAATATCTTGATGCTGATTATAACATTGTCAAAGTATTCCCTCCAGAATAAAAAGCAAACCACAATATGAAATATTCACAAAGGATCTCAATAAACGCCCTTTTCCTTGTAATTTTGATGCTGATATCTATCGTATTGTCATCATGCGAAGATGAGGCTCTTTACAAAGGAAGCAGTTCTTATATACCGGAAGGAGAAATAAGTATAAATACCGAAATTCATTTCTCGCCACTTAATGAAGCTTTGACTGAATCAGGGAGTCGGTCAGCCGGTCTTGAAATTGAAAGTGGACAAACTATTGCACCAACAGGAGATGCTCTCGGAGTCATAGAATCCCTATATATATTATTTTATGATGAAGATGGGAATCTCAGCAAAAATGCAGATCCCATTGAGGTAAATCTGGATTTGTATAAGCCAACTTTAGAGGCGAGAGTAGATGAAGATGCTTCAAATGGAGCTGCCGCAGAGGATTCTACATATTGCGTTAAGTTTCCCCTGACAGTACCTTATGGCAATTATAAAGTATTTGCTGTAGCAAATGTTGATAACTTGCTATCTGAACATAAAGATGCTATAGAAACAATCGAAGGCCTAAGAGGAATCAAACTTACTTGGGTTTCCAGCAACATAAGTAAAAATCGGCAAATGTTCGGATATTTCACTGCAACAAAGGCTGACACCAGAGGTATGAATTTTGAGGGAGACGAATTGATTGAAATTAGACCGACAACAAAAAATCTTCATGCCTGGATTAGAAGAGCTGTCAGCAAAATCACCATTGATTTTGATGGAACCGATTTATATGAAAATGTAAAAGTCTTTATTAAAGAAGCCCGAGTTTACGACATTTCGGATGGAGCATATTTGGGTTATTATAGTTGTGTAGGAAATACAAATTCGGATCAGCGTGATGATAATATCACGCCTCATGGAGGTTTTGGTCTTACTCAATCTTCTCATCGTCTATGTTATGGAATAGGTGACGATCATCTTAAATGGCCGATGCTTGTAAAAGGCCATAAGCTTGATTCTTATGTAGATAGCAAAGGGGATACAATAAAGTATCACGACCAGAGAGCTTATTGTCTTCCTTTCTTTGAAAACATGCAAGGTAAAGGTGCTATGAAGTACCAGGATACCGACGGTAATGGCTCTGTCGATTACCCTGATGCAGGCGAATATGAGATAGGGGAAGATGGGAAACCTATTAAAGGTGAAAATGGCCAATACCACAAATGGAACTGGCCGGAAGCAAAAGATAGCAAACCCAATGGAACGTATGTTGAAGTTATCGGGTATTATGAATCCGGCGCAGAAAACTATGTTTCAACCGGACCGATTAAATTCCGGTTTATGATAGGCAAGGACATCAAAAATGATTATGATTGTGAGCGAAATCACCACTATAAATTGACTTTAAAGTTTCGTGGCTACGGCAATGATGCAGACTGGCATATCGAATATGTAGAGCAGCCTGGCATACACTTACCCAATCCACTTTACATATCATATCTGTACAATCATAATATGAAATTGCCTATCCGAATTAATACCGGTGGACGAGAGATAGAATGGGTAAAAGCTGAAATTATATCAAATAACTGGGCTCCAGATATTGAAGATTGGGAAGATCGTGATCCGGAACAAAGACTAATATACAATCGACAATTTGATAAAGATGGTGAATTTGGCAAGAAGTATCTCTGGAATGGTTTTTTGTCACTTGTACAGACGCATGAGAGAGTGATAGTTGCGCCAGATGACAAACAATACTATACTTATAATGAAGTCTATTGGAAAAAGTCTTACAAAGATGATGAGTTAGGAGAAAATGTCTATCGTCATACCCGCAAATATATGGTGACGCCAGGTGAACACGGGTCGGACGATCCAAAAACGGGTTTAGGGAAATATACCGTTACAAAGGGTAAAGATGTTGTAGATATGGTAATTCCATTATATACTCGTGCGAAAAATCTTATCAAACAAACAGCTTATACAGGAAATAATCCATATGTTGCCTATCAAAGGAAAGCTGTGGTAAAAGTAACATGTAAATTGAAAGGAGTTACTGAACCTATGACTCCTGCGACAACCACTATTTACCAAGTACGACGGCTTGTCAACCCTAAAGGTATATACCGTAATGCAGGGGATAACAAGGACTTCGATGTAATCCTAACCATACTTCCCCGAGAAAATGCCGACAAGTTTGAGATTACAGAATCAAAAGGCCCATGGAGAGCATATGTGCTTGGTAATGGAAGTGAATTTATAACACTTGACGGTGGGAGCAGAGTTGAAGGTGATGGATATACTCCTGTTAAATTCAAAGTTGGATTTACCGGAACTTGTGCAGAGGATGAATCACGATTTGGTGTGATAAGAGTAGAGTATCACAACTACAACTGCGTGCATCTTATTTTTGTAAGACAGGGTGATTCACCTGTTGAAATGTTTGATGCTTACTCTAAGAACAATAAAATGCGCCAAGTATTCTGGCATACAAGGAATCTAAAAACAAAGGATTCAGAAGTGGATAATATTCTTGATGAGGGTTCAATGTTTAGATATAATCGACTTAATTACCCCATAGACGCATCTAACAACAAATACAAAAAAACTCCGTGGATAAATATTATCCCACAAGATTTTAAAAACGAAAATCCCCCATCGACATATAAAATGGCAGATGGTTCCCCAAGCGTTAGTTGGGAAACTATTGGAAGTGGTAGCGCAACAGCAGCAGCAGCTTTCCCTAACCCTACGGTTAGTGGTGGGAATCTTTACATTGCACAGGTCACTGATTACTATCAGTTGGTTCCAAAAACTGAACAAGGATTCGGTGTACTCTATGGTAACGATGCGACGACAATTCAGATGGATATAGAAAAAGTATACGGATACCAGCGGGATGAAAACGGAAAGGCTGACGGTAAATATGGCATGAGAGGATGTTTTGCTTATGTCGCCGATGAGACCTCAACACGTTATGGACGTAGTCTGTTTTTTCCTATAGGGGCGTCAGGTTACGGGCATAGAAAACATATTGGCAAGCATGGTGGAACTTGGGGAGATTCAGAATATGCTAATGGGGTACTGAGATATTCTGTTGGACGCACCGAATATAACAATAATAATAACACGCCATTGTTTTATGATTTGTTCATGCGTCCCGGTGCTATATATTGGAGCCAGCAAATTGAAAAAATAGAAGGCACAGATAGAGTTGGTCTGGATATCAATTATTTCACTTTTGACTTCTTCTATATGGACACTTCTGCATGGGGAGACTATGATAGTAATGCTTCGAATTATAACAAGAGTGATGCTTGCTTTATCAGATGTGTGGACGCAATTGAAAAATAAAATATCTCATAGCAGTGTCGGCTACAACTCAATCAGGTTTAGCCGACACTGCTATGAAGAGAAGTTCTCGCTGCAGGACGCATGATTTCCCAATGTGTGTTATTAAGGATGCTCATACCGAGCGTGGCAATATGCCGCAACCTCATAATCACGCCGCATGATTGTAGGGTCGTCGGCATGCCGCGGCCGGAGCGAACGTGGTAATTTCAAATCATTTAATACCATATTTAACCCGGCCGCGGCGTGCCGCAATGCGGTTCAAATAAGGTTAACATGGAGGGAAAAAAGATGTGCCATGA
>CAZAZA010000149.1:0-4306 GCA_964489495.1 uncultured Bacteroides sp. | reverse complement strand
GTTCGCGACACTTCTATCGCGCCAAATATGTGCCGAAGGGAGGCCCTGACGGGGGCGACGGAGGTCGTGGCGGACACATTATATTCCGTGGCAACAGCCACATGTGGACGCTTCTTCCGCTCCGCTACCGCAGACACATATTCGCCGGAAACGGCGAAAGCGGCTCCGGCGGGCGCAGCTTCGGAAAAGACGGGGCAGATGTCATTGTAGATGTACCGTGCGGCACAGTGATTTTCGATGCCGAGACAGGTGACTATCTTGCCGAAGTGACATACGACGGTCAGGAGGTTAAACTGCTGAAAGGCGGACGCGGCGGCCTCGGCAACTGGCATTTCAAATCGTCGACCAACCGTACACCGCGATATGCCCAGCCGGGCGAACCAGCTATAGAGAAAAGCATCATTCTCGAACTTAAACTGCTGGCCGACGTAGGCCTTGTCGGTTTTCCGAATGCCGGCAAATCAACCCTGCTGTCATCGTTATCGGCGGCACGGCCGAAGATCGCCGACTACCCCTTTACCACCATGGAACCGCAACTCGGCATAGTCGAATACCGCAACCGCCAGTCATTTGTCATGGCCGACATACCCGGCATCATCGAGGGCGCGAGTGAAGGCAAAGGTCTCGGCCTGCGGTTTCTGCGCCATATAGAGCGTAACGCCGTACTCCTGTTCATGGTTCCGGCCGATGCCACCGACATACGCCGCGAATACGAGATATTGCTTGGCGAGCTTGAGAAATTCAATCCTCAGCTTATGGACAAGCAACGGGTACTCGCAGTGTCGAAAAGCGATATGCTCGACGACGAACTGATTGCCGAAATACGCTCGACGCTGCCCGACGACATTCCGACAGTTTTTATATCTGCCGTTACCGGACAGGGCATCGACGAACTTAAGGATATTCTGTGGGGCGCAATAACCGACGAGCGAAACCAGATAGCCGCTCCGTCAATCACCCAACGCCCGCTTGACAGCAGACATCGAGTGCGCGAAGAAGATGAGTTTATATTCGAAAATGCCGAACCTGTAGCCGACGACTCGGCCGAAGATGAAGATTTTGAGGAGGACTGGGAGGTAGAGGACGGCTGGGAATACGGCGACGACGAACCTGAACCTGACAACAATCAATAGAGGATTTCGTCCGGTGACCTGCGCTCAAAGGCGTCGATAAAACTGCCCGGCGTTATATTATAAATCTGTGCGCCTATGCCGCGTGCATAGTCATTGATTTCAAAATAAGCTTTGAACGCCACATAAAAACTGTGGATCACCTCATGAAGCCGCACACCTTTGTAAACAGAGGTGACGCGGCTTTTTTCATGCTCGTCCTCCGAATAGAAGTGCGGCTGGACACTGACCACTTCGTTGCTCTCATTGACCTCAAGCGTGCGCATCCATGAATGGTCGGCGCCTGCAACATATATGGTTTTGTAACCCATCCACAAACCGATCATAAGCGAAGGGATAAGGACATTTCGCGGGCGAGGCATACCGCGTCGCCGTCCGAAAAACGTGTGGCAAAATGCTTGCGGTCCTTCTATTCCAACACAGTTGTACCCTACAATGCTTATATTCGGATTGTCAATGGCGACAAACTTTCTGACAGACATGGGAACGAACAAAGTCACGGGCCAGTCGACACGCGTACGAAGGTTGTCAAGCAATTTCGAAACATTGCGGTCGGTAAGCGATGTGAAGAAATGCGGGTCAGCCATGACATAGTAGCGCGGACGCAAAGCGAAATACACCTCTGTGTTTGCCATAAAGTTCACTGCAACCATATCGAGTCCGGGTGTTTCGGCAAGGCCGCCGTCAAGAAGCCCGCGCAGAGAGGGTCCGTTGCCGAGTACCAACAGGCGGTTACCTGCCGGCGCATCGGGGAACTCTTTTACGCGACGTGTCTGCACCGCGATTTTTACGCATGAACGGACCGTGGATGTAAGTCGGTCGAGCAGGTCCATCGGCTATAAGGTCATTTCGCCGCAAACGGGCTGCGTCAAAGCCCGGCGCACTTCGGCGGGGGTGAATCCGCGGCCAAACAGATACATCATCTTTGTGACCGCGGCCTCGGGAGTAAGGTCGAGCCCCGACACCACGCCAATATCCTCAAGACACTCCGAGACAGCATACAGTTTACGAACACTGCCGTTAAAGCACTGCGAGACGTTGAGGATCACCACTCCACGGTCGATAGCCTCTTTCAACGCATCCACAAATTCGGGTGTACACGGCGCATTTCCGGCTCCATAGGTGCGGAGCACCACTCCCCTCAGTCCGGGCAACCGAAGCTGCCACCTGAGGGTCTCCACTTTCATTCCGGGGAACAGGTGGATGAAAGTCACATTCGGGTCCATGGCATAATGCGGACGCAGCAACGCCTCCGGATTGGCCCGGTGGGCAAGCGCGTCCGGATTATAATATATGCCGAGACCTATCTTTGCCAGCGACGGATAGTTATGGCTTTTAAATGCATTGAAATTGTCGGCACTGATTTTTGTCGACCTGTTGCCGCGCCACAGGTAATTTTCAAACAGAATGGCCACTTCCTGCACCATCGGATGAATGCCGTCGGCCGCACGCTCAGCAGCAATCTGAACTGCCGTTATCAGATTTTCCTCTCCGTCGGTTCGCACTTCGCCGATTGGCAACTGCGAACCGGTGATAATCACCGGCTTTGACAAATTCTCAAGCATGAACGACAAGGCCGAAGCCGTGTAGGCCATCGTGTCCGTTCCGTGTAGCACCACAAAGCCGTCGTAAGCACGATAGTTGTCGGCTATCGACCTGGCTATCTGTTCCCAGTGCGACGGATCCATCTCCGTGGAGTCAATCGGCGGGTCGAACTGTATGTTGTCTATCACATAATTGAGCATCTTTAGCTTCGGCACATTCTCAATGAGATGGTCGAAGTCGAACGGGCGGAGCGATCTGGTGAACGGGTCCTCGATCATACCGATTGTCCCGCCCGTGTAGATGATCAATATGCGTGGCTGTGTGCCTGGCGTGGTCATTGCTTTTAGTGTTATACTTGAATTACTTCACCCGAGCACCCGGTGTGGCTTCAGATGAGGGGGCGAGAAGCGTCAGCGATCCGTCGGCGTTTTCGGCCGAAAGAAGCATCCCTTGCGACACTATGCCCTTGAGCTTGCGCGGGGGCAAGTTGCAGATAAACACTACCTGCTTGCCAACCAACGTGGCAGGGTCGTAGTGTTTGGCTATACCTGACACAATGGTTCGCGGTTCGCCGGTCCCGTCATCTATCACAAATTTCAGAAGTTTATCGGCTTTGGGAACTTTCACACACTCCTTGACAGTGCCTACACGCATGTCGCAACGGCAGAATGTATCGAAATCGACTTCCGGCTCCTGAGGTTCGGGCTTCCATGCGGCCACTTCGTTGTCGTGCTTCGCCTGATTTAGACGTGCGATCTGTGCCTCGACAGCCGAGTCTTCGATTTTTTCAAAGAGCAGTTCGGGCTCGCCGAGTTCCACGCCGGGAGCCACGAGGTCGCGACGCCCGAGATCGTCCCACGTCAGCTTGTCAAGCCGCAGCATACGGCAAATCTTCTCGGCCGTGAACGGCATGAAAGGCTCAAATGCCACCGCCAACGATCCGCAAAGCTGTATGGCGGCCGACAGGATGGTCTGCACACGAGCCATATCGGTCTTGGCCACCTTCCAAGGCTCCGTGTCCTGAAGGTATTTATTGCCCAGACGCGCTATCTCCATCGCAAGACGCAATGCCTCACGGAAATGGAAGGTATCGAGAGCATCGGCAAGCTGATCCTTGACAAGAGCCACTTGTTTGAAAAGTTCGGTCTCAACCAGGGTGTCACCGTCGCTCACAGGCACTGTACCGCCGAAATATTTGTGTGTAAGCACCATCACGCGGTTTACAAAATTGCCTAATATGGCAACAAGCTCGTTATTGTTGCGGGCCTGGAAGTCGGCCCAAGTGAAGTCGTTGTCTTTTGTCTCGGGGGCGTTGGCCGTGAGCACATAGCGCAGCACGTCTTGTTTGCCGGGGAAGTCCTGCAGGTATTCGTGCAACCACACAGCCCAGTTTCGCGATGTCGATATTTTGTCTCCTTCGAGATTCAGGAATTCATTGGCCGGCACATTGTCGGGCAGCTGGTAGCCGTCTCCGTAAGCCATGAGCATGGCCGGGAAAACGATGCAGTGAAATACGATGTTGTCCTTGCCGATGAAATTTATAATGCGTGTTTCGGGGTCTTTCCACCATTTTTCCCAGGTATCGGGCAGAAGCTCCTTGGTGTTGGAGATATAACCTATGGGAGCGTCGA
>CAZAZA010000148.1:0-4483 GCA_964489495.1 uncultured Bacteroides sp. | reverse complement strand
TTTCAGCCAACAGATGCTCGAAATAGTCCTCGCCTATAAACGAGCCGTTCTCCATCCGCTTCCTGTCTATCACATATCCACGGATGGCAAACTGACGCAATACAAACGTACACCACTGCCTGAACTGCGTGGCCCGGGTGCTGTTCACGCGATACCCGACACTGATAATGGCATCAAGATTATAGAAAGTCGTATTATAGTTCTTGCCATCTGAGGCAGTTGTTTCCATTTTGGAAATAACTGAATTTTCCGAAAGTTCTCCACTTTCGAAAATATTCTTTAGATGCTTGCTAATGGCTGGAACTCCTACATCAAAAAGTTCTGCCATAGCTTTCTGCGTACACCAAACAGATTCGTTATGGTAGACAACCTGCACGCCATCTTCCTTCCCCTCAATCTGAAAGATCAGGAATTCCGCCGTGCTATTCCGTATCTCAAACTTCTTCGCCATGTATTTTTATCACTTTGGTTAATATCCACGTAAAATATTGCCAATTCTATTTGGCTGTTGAATAATTTCGACAAATCCGTCTTTTTTCAACCGGTTCTTAACGTGATCATTCGATACGTCAAAGTGATTAGCTATCGAATCAACCATTGAGTAGTATATCGGGAATTTCCCTTTTTGGTTGTCAATGACGAATGGGACATGATGTAGCCTATATTGCTTGAATAATATGGAAACTGCTTGCCTGAACTCAGCATCAGGCATTAACAGATAGGATGCAAAATCGTTGGCTTGTACATCAAACCAATGAAACTCAGCTTCAGATGGAATGAGTGTTGCGGAATCAGCATTTGCAAAGAAAGACTCATATTGTCGTAGTTTTTCTCTATGCAAATATGCGTGAGCCAATTCATGAGCTAAAGAAAATCGTAATCTGTGCGGTTGCGAAATAAGCCAGTTAGGAAGAATGATGCAGTGCCTAGTAGCATCATATTTACCATTATGTGTTGTTGGTAATTCTTGAAACTCAATTTTTACATTTAATAATGTAAGAAGTTTGTCTTCATTTTTATCTGTCTTGATTGAATAAAAATCTGGAGATGCAAGTAATTTATTTACAATCTTGTTTATCTCTGTGCGAGGCAAATAGCTCGGTTTTAGCGTAGGAGCATTTAATGGAAGCCCGTTATATCGAAGCATCTCTCCCATCGTATAAAAGCAGCCATTTTCAAGTATCATCGGATAAGAAGGAGCGTCTAGATGACCACAAAGAATTTTGAATTGATAATCTCTTTGCTCTACTTCATTTAACATTCGAGGGGCCATCCATTTTTCCTCTCCATAACCATTCCATATGATTAATCCTACCCCAGTGTTCAATGCCTTATCAATGACTGGTTGGGGAAAGCCTACACTAGTGACGATATATAGTTTTTTACCAAAGAGAAGATTTTGTGTTTTGCCACGCCACTCTTCAAAATCAGATTTGTCAAGTTTCCTTCCTAAATCCTTACATTCAAAAATAATGAGGTTCGAGATCGCATCATTAAAATAAGGATTCCTCACCTCAATAGAGATGTCAGCTATGAATTGATCTGTTCCGAAATCAATAGGATATGCTTTCTTCTGATGAAGGGAATAGTGTTTTCCAACAGCGACTGTCCCATCTGCGATTAGTTTTTTGACCAATCGAAAAACTTTATTCTCATATGCATCACCCTGATCGGTCGTGCTCATAATAATTCTGTTTGTTAAGTAAGATACTATATTAAAACTAAGATTAGAGCGTTACATTATAGTTCCGTTCCCTTACTCAAAATGGCGAGTTCGCTTAGTGTTGAATATTGCGCATCATAGCGTTCCTTTTGGGATGCAAAAGGTTTATTCTGACAGTTCAGCGTAGAAGAATCCAGTTCATCTGTCATGTCTATGTCAAGGAGAGCATAGAGGAACACAGTATCTTCCTCGGTATCACGGGGCGTTGGATTCTGAACAGAGAGATAGTATTCGTGGGGGATGAGCGTCTTTGGCACAAACCGTACATCTTCCGTTAGGCGGAAAAGATGCTGACCATCGGGCTTGCGGGTGTGAAATAGTACTGAGCCGATAGAAGCGGCATTATTGATAAGTTCCATGCCATCGGCAGTGTAATGTATGGGGACGGCAAGTTTGCCGGTCTCGAAAAATTTCAGAGACTTTCCCGCATAATTCTCCATCATCACCATAAACACACCTTCTTTGCTGAGCGACGGTAGGACGGATGTAACACCGGAATACTGTGGCAGATCCGAAGTCGGGTCTTTCCCAAGTGTATAATCGACAATATCAAAAAATTCTGAAAGTTGCGATTTCAGGGATGCATTCTCCTCTGCGTAACGTTTACTGTTGTTAAGAGCGAGCGCATATAGATGTTCCTTGCCGAAAGGTCGGTAGACCTTTCCTAAAATATCTTGGAAATGCGATTTCATATAATCGGCTGCCAATACTCCGGGCTTGGCCTGCATAGCGTAAAATTCGTATTTGTCCTCAAGTACCTGCCGGATTTTATCTCGGAAGATGTTGCGCACCTTGTCTCTCCAGCCTCGCTTTTGCGCGGCATTGTTGCGCCCATAAAGAGACACGACGTAAAGGAAGTTTACATCGTAATGGGTAATCAGGAGCGTATCACGGTCAAACAGTCGGTTTCGGAACTGCTGTGAGGTAAATGTCCGCGCTGATTTTTTCGTTACCTCAATTGTATCGCCATACGAAAGGTCATCCGGCACTGTGGCACTGATGAAGAAATTGGGTATGACATTGTAACCCTCGGTGATTTCATCCCGCAGGCAGAAGTCAGTCTCCCTTGGCTTGTCGTCAGCATCATCTCCGAAGAAAAGATTCAGGTTCCACGAAATGACATTTCGGGCATATGTGTATTGCTTGGCAACTGACTCTTCGGAGATTCTATTTTTCTGCTTGTAATATTTGGAGTCTCCAATGTAATATACACGCTTCTTCTCTTCCTCCGGTGCCGTAAGGCTATCCCATAAAAACAAGTGGTCTACCTCCTTGCCGTCAGCCTGCTTCTTGTTCAGGCGGTCGGGCAAAGCGTGATCGCCGATAAGTTCGTCTATTATTGCCTCAAAAACGATATTGAAGTTTTTGACGAGTAGAAATTCGTTGAGCTGTGCGTTTATTTTTACCTGCTTTGACTGCTCGAAGAAGGCGTAGCACAGCTCCCATAAGCGCAGAGCCTTGTCGGAGAAATATTTGTACTTGATCTGATGGAGGCGACGCACGCCGAATCCCTTGTTTAAGTACATTTCAAAACGCTTGCCGGTGATGAGGTCGTAATTGAAGTTTATCTCAACCGGGAAACCATATTCTTTTTTGATGTAGTGGAGTATCGAGAAGAATATGATAAGCAGTTCCTCGTCAAAGTTCACCTCGCGCCGTTTGGTGACGGGATTGATGTAGACAGGCTGATTGTCCTGAATTACAACCTGCGACTTGTTGATTGTCCGGCTCCAGTTGATTTTGTTGAAGCCGCGATGCACGTTCTTGAGGATAAAAAGGAACCAGTCGCGGTTCTCTTTGTTAAACTCAATGAGCGAAAGTATGATGTCGAGGAAAGTGTTGCTTGTGCGACGCTTGCTCTTGCCAACCTTGATAGCGCTTTGTCTGCGGACTATTGTATGGTCTATGCTATGGTTGCGGCAGTAGTCGTAGTAGACGGCTATAGCACGGTAAATCCATACCGACAGTCCGTAGATAAACTGTCGTTCGCCATTCGACAGCGGGTTGCCCGTATCAGTGAGATCGATTATTTCTTCGGGCTTGTAATGATTGAATACCTTGTCCTGTTGATTGAGAACGACCTTTGGAAGGATGAACACCGCCGTACCCTTGGACGCAAAATAGTAGTAGCCAACGTAGTTCACGGAGGCCACACCGTCCACCACGTCTAGTTCATCTACATTAGGGAACAGCTCCTGCAATAGTCCTATCGGGTAGGGATATCCCTCAATCAACAGTTTCATTCAACAGTTACTTTTAATCCAAGGTTGAGTCTGTCAGAAATTAGATTTAGCAGATTTTGCTGAGTGCGAGTATTTGTACCTTTCACAATATAGTAGTCACCAGATTTAACATAGGTGTAGACAGGGTCTGCCAAGATTCCAGGAGACTCGGAGGTTGAAACGAGCGCTGAATTTCTTCTCATGTATTTCTTCTCCGCTGCGATTGGTTCGACCTTATCTAAGCCGATGATTTCAAGAGCTTTCTTGAAAGATTCAAAGCGGGTGGGTTCTTTGACAACTGTTCCATCAGGGAAACGGATGGTAAGTTTGTTTGATGAGCCGTCTTCATTTTTGTCTTCTTCGATTTCGGCTTCATCTTGGGCTTCCTCTGCCTGTTCATCAGCAATAAGTTCGAGACCAAGATTGGTGACGAATCTTTCTACGCGATCCTCATTGATCTGACCATCATTGTCGAAATACGAGGCAAACGACATAGTTTCCCCGTTCTCGTCTTTGAAGAAATCTTCATCAAGGCCGA
>CAZAZA010000147.1:0-4576 GCA_964489495.1 uncultured Bacteroides sp. | reverse complement strand
GAATCCTTGACGAGGAAGCCATACGCGTAGTTAAGAGCTTGCCTAAGTTCATACCTGGCAAGCGTAGGGGAAAAGCCGTGGACGTATGGTACACTTTGCCAGTCACGTTCAAACCTGACAGCATCGCCAAGTAACTTTTAACTCATGACCATGTACGGGATGACCGACATAGCGTACAACCACGCGAACCAGGCGACTGACATATGGCTGTCTGAGGGGTGGCGCGTTGTTACGTCTTACGGTCCGGACGGGACGAAGCTGCGGAGCGCGCTGGCGAGCCCGGAGGGCTGGGGCGTGACGGTAAGGAAATATTTGGGCAACTTGGTGATCGAGGACGACAGGGTAGTTCAGCAGCTCTTCCCGGGCGGCTACTTCGATGCCGAGGGGAACGCCTACTATTATCTGACGGACTATCAGGGAAACGTGACCGGAGTGATCGACTCCAATGCGAAGATTGTGCAGGAGACGGGTTACTATCCCTATGGCGAGCCGTGGCTGGAGCCTGAGGGCGACAACCCCTACCTCTACGGGGGCAAGGAGCGCATGGCCTTGGGTGGAGTCCGCTACAGCGACTTCGGCCCTCGGCTGCTGAGCACCGCCTCGGGTTACTGGGGCTCGCCCGACCCCCTCTGCGAGGACTTCCGTGATCTCTCCCCCTACATCAACTGCGCCGCCAACCCCGTCCGGTTCTCCGACCCTACGGGAATGGTAGTTATTGCGAGAGATTCTGTATCTATGAATAATATTATAAATACGTTATCTATTGAAGAGGCGAAGTTTGTTAGATTTATAGACGGTATGATTGATAGGGATTTAATTAATAAATCTACATCAGACTCTATGAATTTTTCTTCATTAAAACTTTTATGCAATAGCGAGACTAATTATATCTTTAGTAGTCAGACTGAATATATGCCTGACCCAAATAGCGGTCAAAAGCCACATCAGTTACACTCTGATCCATCCGAGGGTACGGTGGGAGTGACTTTGATACCAGGAGCTCCAGAAGAACCATCCAGTGATTCAAACGTATATATTATAACCAGTTCTCTCTTACCGGCAGAAGGACAAGTTTCAAATGTTGCTCATGAAGCCTATGGTCATGCATTCTTATATGAGCAAAGTATCTGTGGGTTTGATGTCAACCCGTTTCATGACTGGAAATCGGAATATACATCTGTGTATAACTCCGAATTCAAAACAATGGAGTTTGTTACAGTTTCTATCGATCATAACACTTTGCTTGTTGATAGAATCAAAAAAGCTACCGAGCAAGCAATCAGAAATTATAGAAGTAGAAGAAGATGAAGACGATACAGTTGTTAATTTTTATTTCGTTGTTTGATTGGTGTGGTTTAGCCGCTGAAGATTGTTATGATCTTACGGATACCATTACAACCGAGAGTGGCAGGATACGTAATAATATCTTGGAAAGACGCCTAATCGTATTCCATAACCTAACTAAGCAGGCCTTGAGGGTTAACCAAGTCTTCCACTATGATGAGGGATTTTTTAAAATATATAATATCGGCGACAGTGCCATTATACAGTACCATGAAGGGTTGTTGAACACGGAGCACCTTGCTGACATGCCGTGCGATTCTCTTATTTATGAATACAAGTTTGGCGATAATTTCTATTCGAGATCCTTCGTAAAAGATGGGTATTATTATAGGGTGGATAAATATAAGCCGTATGATATAACCATCACCTATTTTGGGGTGAATCAAAAATATTATCGGAGAGCGGAAGACATATTGAATAGCATTGAATTTATTTACATTAATCCTCCAAAACAATGAAGGAAAACAGACATTTATTACTCATAAGGATTATCTTAACTTCTATGTTGATTATATATTCCATGTCTGCTTTAGGAGATGGAATTTCAACATCAACACAGGCTATTGTAAATAAACTGGAGACAAAAAAAGACACAGTTAAATACGAAACAGGCATTACAGTGTTCACTATGCCGGCCGATGTCAGGGTATGCCTGAACACTTCCACACCTGATGATGAACTTAGGCGAATATATGTGATTGGTGACAGCTCGGTAGTCAGGGTGAGAAATGGTTTGAATCACCCATATAAGGAATTGATTCGTCAATCAGCGGATGTGAAGCATTTGATATTTGGAAATTATCTTGAATCCATACGATTCAGTTATGGTGGCAGATTTTATAGAATCGACCTCTTCAAAGAGTTCAATGAATGTTATGAATATGAATGCATGAACAGCGAGGATGTACAGATTGCTGAAAATATTTTAAATTCGATGTATTCACCAGTAACAGTTGTTTTAGAGTAGATGCCATTAATGAGTCAAGAATCCATATTCATAGAGTCCCCTGCAAAGAATGCACCGTACCGTGGCCGGACAGGTCTTGGTGTTTGTGGAAGCTGGTCATACGGATATGACGCGAACGGCAACGTCACGCTCGACGAGAGCCGGGGAATCACCGACATAGCGTACAACCACGCGAACCAGGCTACGGACATATGGCTGTCGGACGGATGGCGCGTTGTTACTTCTTACGGCCCTGACGGGACGAAGCTGCGGAGCGCGCTGGCGAGCCCGGAGGGGTGGGGCGTAACGGTCAGGAAGTACCTGGGCAACCTGGTGATCGAGGACGACAGGGTAGTTCAGCAGCTCTTCCCGGACGGGTACTTCGACGGCGAGGGTAAGGCGTACTACTACCTGACTGACTACCAGGGGAACGTGACCGGAGTGATCGACTCCGGGGCAAAGATGGTGCAGGAGACAGGCTACTATCCTTACGGTGAGCCGTGGCTGGAACCGGAGGGCGACAACCCCTACCTCTACGGGGGCAAGGAGCGCGTGGCTCTGGGCGGCGTGCGCTATAGCGACTTCGGCCCTCGACTGCTGAGCACCGCCTCGGGCTACTGGGGCTCACCCGACCCCCTCTGCGAGGACTACCGCGACCTCTCTCCATACATCAACTGCGCCGCCAACCCCGTCCGGAACATCGATCCGACGGGTTGCGTAATACAGGGTGTGACTAAAAAAGATGCTTCAATGGTTGTTGAAGATTTTCGAGCAATGTTTCCCGGTGAAATATTTGCGAACTTTAGGAATCTTATAGTTCAGTCAGGCAAGAAGCAAGATGGTAAATCTCTTGCTCCGATATCAACCGAGGAGCTTTCAGCGGCATTCTCGGGAATTACGCTTAACGAAGACCAAAAGGCTCTGGTGGAGATGGTGGCTAACACCATTAATTCAGATGATGTGCATAAAGTGGAATACATAAAAGGTTCTGGTACTTTGTCAAATCAGGCAACGAAGGCATTTTTACCTGGATTCTTGTCAGGAGAAATAGGGCCAAACATGCCGTTGATTATTGAAAGAAATGGCGGACTTCCGGTTTGGTTGATTGTAAATGAAGGAGGAGGTGGAGTTACAACCCCAACCCAGAATGGCTCTCATTCTCTCATTGTATTAGGTGGAGAGCATCCTAATGGTAGAGCCGTCACGACAGGGCATGAAGTAATCGGACACGGAAGATCTTGGGCTACCGGGTTGGGAGATAGTCATCAGCATGTACAAGCAATAAGAACTGAAAATCTAATACTCCGAGTAATGGGGATTTCGTTCATAAACACTGGTATAAATCATGGAACGGGTAAGATTCCGGTTCCAAATCCATCACTTTTACCATCCTTTCGATGAAAACGATACTAATTATTATTGCAGTTTTCCTTTGCATGACTTTGTCATCAGTGTTAGGGGAATCAACATCAGGTTTTAACAATGAAAATTCTGACGATTTTTTACGCCAGTCTTTGCCTGATTCGGTATACTCATTAGTTAGAGGTAACCCCGTCATTTTTTACTCATATGGACATTATGGATATTCATGGTCTATAATAGCAAAAATGGATAGCGGTTATCAAGCATTCAGTGGAAGGGTGGGTTATGGCGGTGATTATCATTTTAACGAGCCAGCAGAGTATAACCAGATTGATACCACACTATTGTTTTCCAAAAATCAGAATCTATTTTCGTGGGGCTTAGATACTATCTCGTCTTCAATAAATATCATGAGAAAAATTAGCAGCGAACACCATGTAACCTATTACACATATCTTTATGTTGTTAATTCTGATGGCCTAAATATATTCAGCTCAGACAACGCTGTTGCTTATTCCGGACCGGACAGCTTAAGCTTCAACAAAAAATTCCATAAATTATGTCTGATAATGAGGTGGCTCTCTGATTCTAACATTCGCAAATATATACCTGATTCTGTTATTTATTAGCAAGCTTCGTTGTCGACATGTTCTTTTGGATATCCTCTCAGTGTTATGACAACGAATCGTAAAAAGCGTCCGAGCTGAATTTCACGATTATTAGTGAGGAATCCCTATTGCACAAGCCTGACTACAACTGGATGCACGGGCCGCGCAATATGATTCAAATATGCTATGCGTGCGTTTTTGCCTCACACAGAGGGCGCGGAGGGTCCGCAGAGGCATTGTTTTTTGTAAATATTTGTTTACTGAAGTTACGAAAAGAGTGTATTTTATTGGGAATGAGCGTATGTTAATCGCTCAT
>CAZAZA010000146.1:0-4584 GCA_964489495.1 uncultured Bacteroides sp. | reverse complement strand
CCTCGGCTGTCTTCTTCATCTTCTGAAGAATCATGGCCGATATTTCCTGCGGGGTGTAATCGCGTCCGTCGATGTCGACACGCGGTGTGTTGTTTGCACCGCAGACAACTTTGTAGGGTACGCGGGCGATTTCGTCCTTAACCTGGTCGCATGTCTCACCCATGAAACGCTTGATCGAATAGATTGTGCGTGTGGGGTTGGTGACAGCCTGGCGCTTGGCGGGATCGCCAACCTTGCGCTCGCCGCCGTCGACGAATGCGACAATCGAAGGGGTCGTGTTGCGGCCCTCGCTGTTAGGAATCACTACGGGGTCTTTACCCTCGAGTACTGCGACGCAAGAATTTGTAGTTCCAAGGTCAATACCGATAATCTTTCCCATAATCTTGAATGTAGTTATGCTGTTATTGTTTTGTTATTTATTGTTTCTCTCATAAAGCCGTCCTGCTGTCGGACGGCATCAATAATGAAACAAACGTTGTGCCAAAAAAGTTGTCACAACGTTAAAACTTTGATTTAAAACAATATGTTACCCGCTGTTAACGGGTGACAATCCCGCCGTCACAATCTGACAATTTGGCGGTGTCAGTCCTCGCTGTAATGGCGCAGCACGCGGCGGTAGGAATTGAATATCTTTGATTTAGACACAAATCCCACATACTTTCCCTTGTCGACCACGGGCAGGTTCCATGCGCCGGTGTCGTCGAAGATCTTCATCACCCGTTCCATCGAGTCGCTTATGTCGACACTCGCCGGCGGCATGCTCATGAAAGTGGACACATGCATCTTGTGGTAGAGGTCGGGGCGGAACATGATGTTGCGTATGTCGTCGAGGAGCACCACGCCGAGCAGCATGCCGTTGTCGTCAACCACCGGGAAAAGGTTGCGGTTTGACTGCGATATCACCTTAACCATCTCCTTGAGCGTCATTTCAGGCTTGACCGTATGGAACTCGGTCTCAATCACATTGCCTACTTTCAGAAGTGTCAGCACGGCCTTGTCCTTGTGGTGTGTAAGCAACTCGCCACGTTGTGCCAGACGCATGGCGTAGATGCTGTAGGGCAGGAACAGCTTGATGGTGCCGTAGCTGAGCACCGACACTATCAGCAGCGGCAGGAACAGGTCATAACCGCCGGTAAGCTCGGCCGTGAGGAACATGCCCATCAGCGGCGCGTGCATCACGCCGGCCATCACGCCGGCCATGCCCATCAGCGCATGGTTCTTGACCGAAAGGTCGAGACCGAAAAGGTGGTTGAGCAGGTAGGCGAACAGAAATCCGGTCATACACCCTACAAACAGCGACGGAGCAAAAGTGCCGCCAACTCCCCCGCCTCCGTTTGTGGCCGACGTGGCAAACCCTTTGGCAAGTATTATGAACAGAATGAATATCACGATAAACCACGGCTGGTTACGGTCGAGATAGAACAGCGATCCGTTGACAATCACCCCGGGATCGCCGCCGAGTAGCCCTACTATGGCCCCGTAACCCTCGCCGTAGAGTGGAGGGAGCAGGAATATAAGCGTGGCAAGTATCGCGCACCCTATGGCGGTTTTGGCCCACGGCGACTTGATCCGGCCGAAGAACTTCTCCATCGTGTTCATCACCTTGGTGAAATATAGCGACACAAGTCCGCACACGACTCCGAGAAGGACAGTGTAAGGTATACGCCCCATCACGTAAGGCTCGCTCTGTATGAAGAAAAACTCCACATCATAGCCCGTGAACACATACGCCACAGTGGCAGCGGTCACCGACGAGAGTATCAGAGGCATCACCGAAACCGTGGTCAGGTCGATCATCAGCACCTCGAGCGTGAACAGCATGCCGGCGATCGGTGCCTTGAAAATACCGGCAATGCCTGCCGCCGCTCCGCAGCCTACCATTATCATAAGGATGCGCGGCGACATACGGAACGCCGAGCCAAGTCTCGACCCTATGGCCGCGCCGGTGAACACAATAGGGCCCTCGGCTCCGACCGATCCGCCGAACCCTATAGTCATCGACGACGCAAGCACCGACGTATAGATATTATGGGGCTTCAGACGGCTTTTGTTCTGCGATATGGCGTATAGCACACGCGTAACGCCGTGCGATATGTTGTCGCGCACCACATACCTGACATACAGGGCGGTCACCACCACGCCCACGACGGGATACAGAAAATACAGCCAGTTGCCCGTGGTGAGGGCGAAATTGGCGGTCAGAGCATGAGATATCAGATGTATGAGCCACTTTAGAAGCAACGCGGCAAAACCGCTGAAAAGCCCGACAAGCAACGAGAGCACGATGACAAAAGTGCGCTCGCGGACATGCTTCTCGCGCCATAGCAGCAGCCCGAGCCACATGTGGTGAAGCCGGTGGCCGAGTGTCTGCGGGCCGGCATTTTGTTCGGTTGTCTGAGTCATTTGCCTTTACCTTTCAATACAGTGTTTATTGTATGGAGGATAATCTTCATATCCACTGAGAATGAAACATTTTCAAGATAGAGCATATCGTAGCGCAGACGTTCCACCATCTGCTCTACCGACACGGCGTAACCATACCGCACCATGCCCCACGAGGTGATCCCGGGCCTGATCTGGTGCAGAAGCACATAATGCGGTGCCTGCTCGATTATACGCTTTATGAAGTATTCGCGTTCGGGCCTCGGCCCCACTATCGACATTTCGCCGCGCACCACGTTCCAGAACTGGGGCAGCTCGTCGATGCGGTATTTCCGAAGGAAACGCCCCACCCTGGTTATCCTTTGGTCTCCGTCGCCCATCGAGAGTGCCGGACACCCGTCTGCCTCAGCGTCGGTGCGCATGGTCCTGAACTTGATTATGTCGAACGGCCGCTTGTGATAGCCTATGCGCCGCTGGCGATAAAACGCCGGGCCGGGCGAGTCGAGCTTCACGGCCGCAGCCACACATAGCAGTAGCGGCGAAATCAGTATCAGCGTCGCCATCGACACCACGACATCGCTCACACGCTTTATATTAAGCACCGACTGCGGCATATCCGACCTCGTTATGTCGATCAGCGGGTCGCCGGCCACATTGCGCGTACGCGAAGGCGACATTATCAGCTGCTGGCTGTCGGGGCTGACATACACGGGCTTTTCAATCGTGAAAAGCCTGTTTATCAGCCCGAGAGTCGCACTGCTTCCCTCAGGCCGCTGCATCATCACCAATCGCGCTATATTCATCGTGCCGACAGCCTCGCGCAGGCGGTCAAATTCAATTACAGTGTCGTTGACGAGCGATGCCGACACCGGCTCGCCGTCGACGCGCACATACCCCCTCACTCTCATGCCCATCGAGCGTATCACTGACTCGCGGTGGCCGAAATCGGCAGCCTCGTCGCCGGCACCCACAACAAGGGTGTCGAATCCCCATAGGCCGTTTCTCACCAGACGCGACGTATTCGACGTGATCATCCACCTGGGTATGTACACCCATAGGAACAGAAGCCCCGACAGCATCACAAACAAAGTGTAATCCAGCGCCCTGTCATCCGACATGTCATTTACAAGGACCACAAAAAATATCAGCAGAGCGCCCGCGAACGATGTGGCGAGCGTGGTCAGTATCTCATCTGTCCTCGACTTCACAAACACATTATTATAATAGCCCGAAAGCCAGTATATGCCCAGCATCACAACCGGGAACAGTATCTGACCCGAGAGCACGGCCGGCGACAAAAGGTAGTCGGTCAGCGACACGAACCCCTTGTTTGTGGCACTCAGCAGGTGGTATCGCACGGCATTGAAAGTCAGCATCGCCAGGTTGGTGGCGACAAAGTCGGCAATGACATATTTGAATCGTTGGCGTTTTTCGCTGATCATGGCCGTCAGTCACAGGTTCAGGGACGAATAATCTTGAAAAGCCCGTCAGCCGACAGGCGCATCACGCTCGACGGCTCGGCCTTTCGGCAGTCGTCCCGGCGATATTCCGCCACGTAATCCACCCCTGCCACTATCTGCGGGTCTATTTCGCTGAAGCAGCGCGGGGCGGGACGGCCGCTTATATTTGCGGAAGTCGACACCAGAGGTCGCCGTATGCGGTTGCACAACGCGGCCGAAAAAGCCTCGCGGGTAACCCGTATTCCGACACTTCCGTCAGCCGCCATCAGTTCGGGCGCGAGATTCCGGCCCCGGTCATAGACTATTGTGAGAGGCTTTGTCGAATACTCTATCAGCTGCCATGCCACTTCCGGCACCTCGTCGACATAACGCGGCAGGAATGATTCGTTGCCGAGAAGCGTTATCAGAGCTTTGGCGTCGTCGCGCTGCTTTAGTTCAAAGACCCGCCGCACGGCGTCGCTCCGCGTGGCGTCGCACCCAATCCCCCACACAGTGTCGGTAGGATACAGCAGCAGTCCGCCGGCAAGCAACGTTTCAGCAGCCCTTTCAAGGTCGTCCTTGAAAGGCGTGATGTCAATTCTTTCAGTCATATCTGCAAAATTAGCCAATATGTTTCATTTTCGCAAACCTCATATCGTGACATTACAACAAAAAAAATCCCAAGCGACTGCTATAAAACAGTACTTGGGATTTTCGAGGTGTCCGAGATGAGATTCGAACTCACACAGCCCAACGGCCACTA
>CAZAZA010000145.1:0-4622 GCA_964489495.1 uncultured Bacteroides sp. | reverse complement strand
CTATTTCTCAAAATCTTTCATAAGCCTGCGGATATAAAGACCTATATTTGTCTCATGCTCATCAATGCCAAGTTTCTTCCGGATTTCATGGCTTGTAATATAATGACGTTTCATCTGAATATATTCTCCAACTTCCTTACCTCGTAACCCAATAGCATATAGGCACAGATAGTTTATCTCATCAGCCGACAGACCTCGCTGCTCAAGATACTCCATAAACTTGGGATGCGATGCCGTGAAAGCAAGGCGTGTTGAATCCATGAATTTCTTTTTATCATTACAGATAGTATCAATCCATTTGTTATACGGTTCCGCATAACTGTCATTGCGGGTTATCTCTTTTGCCAACAAGCCATTTAGCATATCAAGCCGGTTCTTTATGACCTTCTGGATAGGTTTTGCCAGTTCCGACTGTTCTCTTTGCAATTCTTTCAGGTGATCTCGTTCACTTTCCAACTGAGCGATTTCTAATCTGAGATTGGCTGCTTCCAATTCATGCTGGCGCTGTTCTGCCTCAAGTCGTTTCTTGTCTTGTTCCAGATTATCGGCTTCAAGGGTTTTCTTGTCTCGTTCAAGTTCCGCCTTTTCCTTTTCTTTTCGCAGGTTGTCTTGTTCAAGCCTCAGATTTTCATTTTCCTTTTCAGCCAAAACGCGTTTTATCCTGCCTAAATAACCACGGTAATATTGCCAACCGATAAGTATTACAAGTACGAATACACTGCAAAGCGTTAATCCGATAGTCCTGTCCTTGTCACGAATCTCCACAAGGTTTTTCATTTCAAGTTGATGCTTTTTATCGGAAAACAACAAATCCTGTGATATTAGTTCTTTCTGATAACGCTCGAGCATAACAGAATAATCTTTATACAAGCCCAAGGCATCCTCATACCGTCCTTGCTTTTCAAAAATATCGGTTTTCACCAAAGTATATTTGATAGAATCCAAAGTAAACCTCGACGGAGTGATTTTCGAGATAAAATTCAATGCTTTGTCATATTCACCGATTTTTGAATAACCTTGGGCAAAATTCAAAGTTTCATCTTTTGTCAGTTCCAAATCTTGATATTCATCCAAAAAGCTCTTGATGTCATCAGAGGAACCTAATTCTACTGTATAAGACAAGAAAGATGGGAACAGGTATGCCTCACCTTCAGGATTTTTCTGCACCAAAGGCACACAAATGGACAGAAGGCTGTCTGCCATTGACTTGTTATTCATCATAACATAACCATCAAGTGCTTTCGTATAACTCTTAATTTCTAGAACTTCTTTACCAATAGCTCCATATAGCTTCGCTGCTTCCTCATTATTATGGATGAACTCGCCAGTCTTGTACTGTTTGAGATATAAAGTGCCCTGTGCAACCAACGTATGAGCCAGCAATAGCGAGTCCGTTATACTTTCTCTCAAATCACATCCGTTCATGAATGATTGCATCGCCGAATCATCATCACCCTGGTTCTGGTAAATCCTGCCTTGATAATAATATGTACGAAGTCGCTCATTGGGAGTGCCATGTTTGATATAATAGTCAATGGCAGGTTGAAGGACATCGAAAGTCGTTGTATCAATGTAGTTCTTGTCCAATGCTATGGATTTTAGTAACGCATATCTGGCCGCGACCTCTTTTCCCTTGACATTTGATGCCGGGATACTTTCCAATACCTCAAGGGCGGAATCCGGTTTGGAATCCATAAGGCTTTCCGCCATGTCCAGCTTTTCCCAAGCAGCTCTGTGTCGGTCACAGCTGCCTGTTGTCAGCAAGACTGCCACCAGTAGGATAATATATATAATAGACACTATTCTTTTTTCCATAATTCATACGGTTTGCTGCCCATGTTGAAGTCACTGATAACTTTTTCGTCATATAGTGCGCTTACATCCAGATGAAGCAAACTCGCAATTTTCAGAAAAGTCAGAATATCCGGCTGAGATGAATTTGTGCACCATTTCGAGACTGTGGTCGGATCTACACCCAGTTGTCGAGCAAGCCACGAATTTGTTAGATTTCTCTCATTCAGGATTTCTTTCAGTCTATTTACTTTCTGCATGGGGTCATCAAATATGGATGCAAAGATAATGAAAATTTTTCATCGCCCCAAGAAAATAGGCCACTAACTGACTAAAAGACAGTGAATTTGCTATTTATTTTACAATTTGCATCCAATTTGCGCCAATTATCGCCAAAATTGTTTGAAAATGACAACAAAAAACCGACGTAGCAGCTTTGAATTTGCAGTTCACCATTACGCATTAAAAAGCAACTGATATTCTATCCATCGCCGACGCCAAATCCCGGAATGATGCTTGCCTTTGTAATGACAGAAAGAAAGATAATCAGCCAAAATATTCCTGTCGCCGGCTTCTATCCTACGCAACAGACGACTTTTTTTATATCCCTTTCCTCCAAGAACTGGAGCTGGGCCACAGTTGTAGCTCAAACAAGCAAGCAACAGGCTGTCCGCCCCGTATGACCGATACAAGGTGCAGAATTTCCGTAAATCCTTTCTTAGCAAGGCGTCAGCCTGTCGCTCCGTGAGTTGCACACCTTTACGATATGGTTCTCCCGGCTGGACGACATGACCATAGCCAATGGTCGGCCAGTGTTTTGGGCGATGAAGTGTCTCGTAATGTTTGATAATTAGTACAGCCCGCTCAAACGGTGGCAGCTCCATGAGCCGCCGCACCGTAGGCTGGGCATAACCTGAATCTATACAGAAACAAGCTAACAGGACGATGAAAAGTATTCTGAGTTTATTTCGCATGGGCTCTCCTTTGTATTTCCGCTATCATCGTCTTTACTTCGATTCCCACACGAAGAAAGTTCTTATACAACACTCGCTCCCTTTCTTCTTTCGACGGGAAAGTATAGAACTTTGGCAGCTCCACATATTCGGCTTCCTCTCTGGCTATCTCCGCCATGTCGAAATCCGTCTTGCAAAAGAACTTGGTGGTCTGGAACTCTTCCGATTCCTGTATATTCATGCTGTCGCCACGCCCAGTCTTGGTCTTGACAAAATCCCTTGCAGTCTGTCCGCATATCCAGCCGGTCGGCATATCGGATATTTTGCTTGCAGGCACAAGGCTGTCAAGGTTCTCGTTCAGGTTGATACTCGTCTTATCTCGGTCAATGGTGACACCTCTCTTGAGCTGCACCACCTTTCCGAAAATGTCATTCGACAGCCATTCCAGCGTTTCCTTGCTTCTTGCCGAACCACTCACCACATTTCCCACAGTCGTGATGATTTTTTGCATGCCCACTTTGCCGTAGTCGGCCTCCAGCTGCGGCAATTCCTGAAAACCGAGCGTCACACTCACCTTATTGCTTCGGGCAGTACCGATCAGGCGGTCTATCTTGTGGAAATACAGGGTCGGCAACTCATCGACGATGATGCTCACCGGGATATTCTTACCTTGGCCGGTATTCACTCTCGTGACAAGACGGTTCAAGATAAGAGCGTTCAACGCACCGATTATGCTTTCCATTTCGGGATCGTTCGCTATCAACAGATACGACGGGTTCTTAGGGTCACTAACCTTCAGGTCGAAATCATCACCATCACGATGGAATATCCAGTACGATTCCTTGGTGGCAAGGCGCGAAGTATAGACACGGAGCGTACCTATCATGCCCTCCAATTGCTCCATTGCTCTGTTTTGCAGGGCGGTCTGGAACGGGCCGAGCAACGGCGCGACCTCGTCGTCGGTCTGTAGCACATCAAAAATGGTCTGATAGCTCTGGTTCAGGAACGAGAGAATATGCGGCATGTCGCTGTACTTGCCGAGCCAGTAGGCCGGTTCCGTCACCGGGCCGTCCTTGTATTCACGCACGATGCCAGTAGGCTTCCATATCCTCGTCACCGGGTCTTGCACCTTGTCGGCATAGAGCTGTCTGCCGGAGGCATCATACGGCTCTTTCTCATAGTTCACGAAGAAATAGATACAGGCGGCGAGGAAGTTCACAGCCGATGTCTGAAAAAACTGGTCGGAACCGCCGCCTCCCTCTTTCTTGCCTTTCTGCAGGGATTCCAGCAGGGTCTCTGCGGTCTCGCTGGCGGCGGCAAGGTTCGGGATGTATTTCGCCTGTATAGGGTTCACGCGCCGGCTGTACTCCACATCGACAAAGTTGATTATGTTGAACTGACAGTTCGGCGGGGTTTTACCCAATCGCCTGTTTTTCAGATAGTGATAATATAACTTGGTGGCTAAGGTAGGGAACTTGTAATCATATACAACCATAGCGAAGCCTTTGGCGGAGTGCTGCCGGATGAACGGCTCGATGATGCTGAATGTCTTACCCGAACCGGGAGTACCTACGACCCAGGTGCCTCGGAAGGGATTGGAGACCGACGCGCACCCCCGGCGGAATTTCCCCTTGTAATAGAAGCGCATGGGGATGTTCACCGAATACTTGTTCTCCACCGCTTCGGTAGCCTGCTCGAAGCTCTCGTTCTCGAAGTTGAAGCGGTCTTTGAGAAGCCCGTCCTTCAGGAACTTCGAGATATTGTCGAGGGCTACATGGATAAGCACAGCCCCGATGACGGACAGTATCATGTAGAGCCAGATGTTGACCTTCAGCGTGTAGATGCGCGGCATGATGGAGAAACCGAAGAACCACACGG
>CAZAZA010000144.1:0-4628 GCA_964489495.1 uncultured Bacteroides sp. | reverse complement strand
TATTATTAAAATATATCTTGACATTCATGTCTTTATTGGTATGCTTTGCGTGCCATAAAGACAATAATACATTGATATCAACGGATGAATATCTTGACTATGTTAACTATGATACAACGGATTGGTGCAAAAAATGTAATGCTCAATCTGTTTTGAAAAAAGATATACTATTTAACTTTGACATGAAGGTCCCTATAGATTTGTCAGCTATTAAATATGACTTTATGATAATTAGACAAGGGGTGATATATATAGGTCCTTTTGAAAAAAATATTATAATTAAAAATGTGTCTTTCTGTATGGATGACAATCTTTCAAGGGTAAATACGTTAGCCTTTGTCATAATAGACCATACAAATAAGCAAGTGTATAAATGGTATAATAAAGAATCGTATTATTTATATAAAAAAGACAAATGCAATGTCACGCTTGAGAAGAATGGTGAATTTTCTCTTAAATAGTTGAAATTGTTTTAAAGACATATTGGAAGTACAATAGAAAACAGATACTTATGACAAGAACGGAAATCTTGTATATGTGAATACCGGACGCTTGATGAACGATGGACATAACGAGACCGGCACGGGCGAGCGCAAGCTCATCTGGGATGAGGAGAACCGTCTGCTTGCAGTGGACGACAACGGTTTCGTGTCCAACTACTGGTACGATGCCGACGGCGAGCGCACGGTTAAGACTTCCGGCGAGAGCGACCAGGTGTATGTCAACGGAGTGTTCTCCGGCGGCTCCACCAACACGGCGAAGTTCTCGCTCTATGTCAGCCCGTACCTCGTAGCCAACCAGGGCGGCCGTTACACCAAGCATATCTACGCAGGCAGTCAGCGCATTGTGTCGAAGATAGGCGATTTCGCCTCCTACGGCTCAGACCCGCGCCGCATAGAGTATGCCGGTGCTAATACCGACGGCCTCTCCGTGGACTACAAGGCGAAGTATGCGGCACAGCAGCAGGTCATCAAGGACAACTACAAGACCTTCGATGTTCCCTACAACGGTACTGACAACGACAACTACGCTGACGGCGAAGGCTTCTGCTGCAACGACGGCTCCATGGAGGCGGCGATGGCTCGGACGAAAGCGCAGGCACGCGCGGTTGCAAGGTCTTTCAAAGACCCGGACAACTACGAGAACCTGCAGTTCTTCTACCATCCCGACCACCTCGGAAGCTCCAGCTTCATCACCAACCTTGAAGGCGAGGTCGTGCAGCACATCGAGTATGTGCCGTTCGGAGAGGTGTTCATAGAGGAGCGCAACAGTGTATGGAACACGCCTTATCTCTTCAACGCAAAGGAATTTGATGAGGAGACGGGTATGTACTACTATGGGGCAAGGTACTATGAGCCAAGGTTGAGCCTTTGGATGTCAGCGGATCCAATGCAAGATAGGTATCCCAGTATATCAACTTACTGCTATACGTTGAATAATCCTTTGAATATTTCAGACCCCAATGGGGCTGATATCGTATATGTAAATCTCGGCGGCGTAGAGGTTCATAGGATAAAAAATGACAATGTATATAAAACCTATATACAAACCTCGAAATCATATTTTGATCCTACCAAAAGCAATCGTGGATGGAAAGAAGTTCCAATGCCTAAGATTATACAAACTCGTCCTTCTACTCATGAGAATGTATCTGGAGAAAGATATCAGGAAAATGACTATCTGATAGCTGCCCGCACAGGTTACTTCAATCAATCCAAGAATCATGGCGTTCTTAAACTGTTTGCAGAAGGAGGAAAGGAAATTCCAACTGAAGCAGTTACACAAATCCCTGATTTGGATCCAACTTTAATTAAAGCAATTTGTATTCAGGAAAGTCATGCCGCCCTAACAAGTCCTGATATAATGACCTCTAATAATCCAGGCGATTGGGGTGATGGTAAACTAAAAGGGTCTTATGGTATGAAGAAAACAGATAAAATGAATGTGTCTAATTCTTTATATTATGGAATCCGAATCCTTGCAACAAAAGGCTTCAAAGGTGGAATTAAATATGATAACAAGACTGGCGAACTTTCGTATGAGTTCCAAGGTTGGGGAAGTGCTACAAATCATTTTAATGGTGGTGGCGTTAAAAACTATCAAAAAGATGTAGAAACAATGGTAAATGAGTCTAAACCTCGAAATTAATATTGAAAAGAGAGGAGGAATCCCTCCTCTCTTTTCTACAAATCTTAAAGCTATGCGTAATAAACCTATTTTGAATGGTGTAGCAATCGCTATATTTGCCACATCGACATTCCTGATGTCGGGTTGTGTAAATGACAACCAACCCATTAAGTCAATATCAAATCAAAACATAGACGATTTAATTGTGAAGGTTGAGACAATATGTTTAGATTATCAGTCAAAAGATGTTATTTTATCATTAAAAATTAGAAATGACACATTAAAAAATGACTATAATTTCAGATATTTAGGCGTATTGAAAGTCAAGAAAAAAAACTTTGATGTATTGGAAAGATACATCTTTTCAGGGCAAGAACTTGACTCTCAAAGAGCGAATGGTTCTATTATGTTGTTCTACAATAAAAAATTATATGGAGAATATATTGGGTTAGATAATAATTATTCAGTAGGTGTTTCATCCCATAAAATAATATTATTTAATAAAGAGACTAAGAATACTACTGAATTTGAAATACTTGATTCTATTCCATCTCAATTATTCATACCTTATAGTTGTGCTGACTCTATTTGCCAAGGAGATATTCTGTATATGAATAAGATGGATGAGTGAACTTACAAAAAGTGTTTAATGGAGACGTTCTACACCTACGACAACCGCCGTCGCCTGAGCAACCTTGCGGTGAACAGCGGCAACACGGCCATCATGGACAACGACTACACCTTCGACGCTGTAAGCAATGTCCTCTCGGTGGCTAACAACGCCTCGCTTCCTGCCAGCGGCAACGCCGGCGGCAAGATGTCGCACGCCTATACCTACGACGGGCTGTACCGCCTTGTTTCTGCAACAGGTACATACACCGGAGCCGACAGCAAGTCCGCGTCCTACACCCTTGCCATGGGCTACGACAACATGCACCGCATCACCTCCAAGAGCCAGCATCTGACTCAGGACAACGTGCAGTTCAACGGCACGCTCAATGTCGGATATGACCTCACGTACACCTACGGCACGGAAGACGGAAAGAAGTTCCAGCTCTCAAGTGTTAAAGACGTAAATTATCGTACCGAAGAGACTCCGGGAGACAATAATATCGAAAATAATCACGTATATTTGTATGATAAAAACGGAAATCTTATATATGTGAATACCGGACGCTTGATGAACGATGGACATAACGAGACCGGCACGGGTGAGCGCAAGCTCATCTGGGACGAGGAGAACCGTCTGCTTGCAGTGGACGACAACGGTTTCGTGTCGAACTACTGGTATGATGCCGACGGCGAGCGCACGGTCAAGACTTCAGGCGAGAGCGACCAGATTTACGTTAATAGCGTATTCTCAGGTGGCTCGACCAATACCGCTAAATTTTCGCTCTATGTCAGCCCGTACCTCGTGGCTAATCAGGGCGGTCGTTACACCAAGCATATCTACGCAGGTTCACAGCGCATCGTGTCGAAGATAGGCGATTTCGCCTCCTACGGCTCAGATCCGCGCCGCATAGAATATGCAGGTGCCAATACCGACGGTCTTTCCGTGGACTACAAGGCGAAGTATGCCGCACAGCAGCAGGTCATCAAGGACAACTACAAGTCCTTCGATGTGCCTTACAACGGTACCGATAATGACAACTACGCTGACGGCGAGGGATTCTGCTGCAATGACGGCTCTATGGAGGCTGCAATGGCACAGGCTCGGAAGGCACAGGCACGTGCTGTTGCCAGGTCGTTCAAAGACCCCGACAACTACGAGAACCTGCAGTTCTTCTACCATCCCGATCACCTCGGAAGCTCCAGCTTCATCACCAACCTTGAAGGTGAAGTGGTGCAGCACATCGAGTATGTGCCGTTCGGAGAGGTGTTCATAGAGGAGCGCAACAGCGTATGGAACACGCCTTATCTCTTCAACGCAAAGGAATTTGACGAGGAGACGGGTATGTACTACTATGGGGCGAGATACTATGAACCGAGATTAAGTATGTGGATGAGTACGGATCCATTAGGAGAAAAAAATCCACATCTATCTCCCTATAATTTCGTTAGCAACAATCCTCTTAACAGAATTGACCCATGGGGATTAACTGATTATGAAGTAGATGGAGAAACCCGAACGATACAAGATGGTCACAATAATCTTAGAATGACCGTTGGAAATGCCGATTTCGCTAAATTACAAAAAGTATTTGGCGAAAGTCTGAATTCTTATGAAAGTCTGATGAATAATTTGTCAGTTAAGAATGGATACACTACCTCTGGCATATATCGTGATAATGAATCATCTATAGGATATGGTATCTTAATAACGGCTCATAGACCAGGAGGGCAATCTTATTCAGAGTGGTCTATAGACAGCAGATCCACATATTCTCCTTATTTTAATGTGTTAGAAGGAGCTGGTGCTATAGCAGACGCTTCAATTGGACAATTAAATAATATAAATGTTGGGAATAATGGCAAATGGTATTTTAAACAGAAATCCGGTA
>CAZAZA010000143.1:0-4705 GCA_964489495.1 uncultured Bacteroides sp. | reverse complement strand
GTATCGGCCGTTTGCACATCTTAGTTAAAACAGCTAACTTTGCCGATACAAAAACACAGGCCCGGGAGGGTCGGAGAAAGCGATTTTCAGAAGGTAAAAACGGAGCATTTTCGGGCTTTTGTACCCGGAGATTCGCAATCCGTTGAGCGACAAGATGTTCTACGCACTGCATCGTGGCAAGTAGTTCAACTATGACGCAGTAAATGATATTGCAAACGTAAATAATCATAGTAACACAAGACAATGATAATGAAAAAGTTCGGAGGCACAAGATATAATTCACGGTGGGATGGATCGACATGGTTCATCTTAGGGCTGGTTGCGGTGTGTTGCATCGTGCCTTATTTCTTGGATGACGGGATGTGGCCGACAATTATCTGTCTTGTGATGTTAGCGTTCGTCCTGATTACATTCCTTAGTATATATTACTGCATTGACGGGGATAAGCTTGTTGTGTATTCTTTATTTATTCCCACAGCATACCCGATTGACAAGATTAAAGAGATCAAACCTACCAAGAGCGTATTATCATCTCCGGCAACCTCGTTGACTCACCGTCTGGCAATCACTTTTACCGACCGAAAGATTCTCAAAAGTTCTATTCCTCTCATCATCTCACCTGTGCGTCAGGAAGAATTTATTCGGCAACTTCTTTCCATCAATCCCGGAATCAGATATTGAAGTGAAATCGTTTACCGCTGCATGTTCTTGATTTTGTCATAGATGATTCAATAGGGAGCAGCGCAATAGATTTATGAAACAATATAAAGCCATGGCACTCGAAATCAAGGAAATCTGTTTATATCTAAAAGCTGTTTTAAACTTCAGGAATTTCATAGCACTACCTGATGACGAAAGCAATTATTTCTGTATTTCAAACGAAGAGTTAAAATCAGGACAAATCTATCCTGACAACAGAAAAGAATATCTTCAAAGATGGGTACTTGAAAAAGTGAAAGCAACTCCTGACTTAAAGAATGATGAAGTGGAGGTGTTGTTGATTCCGAAGCTGTTGTGCGATATCGTACCCAAATATAGTCGGGGCATTTCTATGAATAAAGAAAGAATTTGGGAATATCGGAAGGTGAGCGAGCCTACTGTATATCAAGGCTAAATGCAATATCAGAACTATGGAAATCACCCCGGTACAGGGTGAAAGTATGGTGTGGGCAGATCCAATTATAAAGAATTGTCATCCTAATCTTTTGATTCGTTTTTTTTCAAATCTGTTTGAGAAACTATTTAGTAAGAATAGTGCGACCTCAATAAGAATTGAATTGAAACAGGCGTCAGGTTTGTCAGAGAATGTTTCGGATTGGCATTCATACATATCACTGATAGAGAATAATTTCAAGAGGCGTACCGGCAAGGAATTCTTTACCGCAGACTTTCTTGTTGACGAAGAAGGTACGGAGCATGAGCTTTACGATGAGAATTTACGCGGAAAAACTATCGTGATGAAAGATGATACAGTCTTTGCAACAAGTCATATTGTCAATCTGCTTACCCATATCGGACAGAATACGCATCTAAGGCTACCCCTTCTCGAATCCATGCTCCTTGATCGTTGCAGAAAAAAGACAATAGTGAGCCAAACGCTTGGCAGGAGGATCAACCGCCATCTCGGTCAGATGAAGGATGGTTATCCTTTAGCGGACGCCCAGCGGGATGCCGTGCATTGTTTTTCAGAACTGGAAGACGGCGAGGTGCTTGCGGTGTCCGGTCCTCCCGGTACCGGCAAGACCACAATGCTACAAAGTATCGTTGCCGACATGCTTGTCAGAACAACACTCGAAGAAAGATCGAATCCAGGATCAGTCTCTTCTCCCTTGATTCTTGCAACTTCCGCCAACAACAAGGCCATCACCAACATCATTGATGCGTTTTCATCATCCGGCGAGAATGTAAAAAATAATATAAGTATATACCATCGATGGTTGTGTTATGAGTCTGATGATGATGAAAGGTTTGTGCCTATGGCTGCATATTACCCATCATTTTCGGTAGATCCTCAAAAGAAAAAGGACTATTTTATAACCGACATCAATGGAGGCGGGGACTATGGAACATTACGCATGCGTTATTTCAAAGACACTTCTGATTTCTACCGTCGTGCAAACATTGCTCTTGAAGAAGCCCATGATAATGTTGAGTCAATCATGAATGTGCTGTCAATAAAGATGGAGTCTTGTAAAAGCCAGATTGATAAAATCAGTGATCTGCTGAATGACAACGTCCCTTCCTCCGCTTCCTTGACAAAGGAGATTGAGACAATTAGACGGAAATATGGGGAAAATGAAAAAATCAGGGAAATAATTGATGAATTTCATGCCAACATATCGATAAATGGACCAGCCGCAGCCGAAACAGTTGATCGCCTTCTCGATTTGTCTGTGAGATACGAACTTTATTGGCTTGCGGTGCATTACAACGAATGCCAATGGATCAGACATCTCGAATCGCAACGTAAAGAATCAAATTATTTGAAAAGGGTATATGGCAGATACCTGTATGATGAAATCAGATATGTATGTCCGTGTATCGTGTCTACTTTTTTTAGGGCACCTAAACTTTTTGAGTTCAAGCAAAAAGATGGCAGACTGAATTATAATTATGGGTTTGCCGATCTGTTGATTGTAGATGAGGCCGGACAGGTTAGTCCGGAAATCGGCTTACCCACTTTTGCTTTGGCAAAGAAAGCCATTGTTGTGGGTGATGAACAACAGATTCCACCCGTGCACAGTATTCCTGCGATTTCTGATGAGAATTATTGGAAATTCAATGTCAAAAAGGGTTCCACCGATTCACAGCAGTCACTTCTCTCCTGTTGCAAATCAAGTATTATGAAGATTGCCGAAAAGAGATGTCGATTTGCCAGAATTTCAAAACAAGGTATTGTGAAAGACGGGCTGTTCCTTAATGAACACAGAAGATGTGTGGACGAGATAATCGATTATTCCAATCAACTGATTTATGAAGGTGAACTGATTCCCAAACGTGGATCGTCTGATCCACGTTTGGGAATCAAAAATCTGCCTCCGATGGGGATATATGTCAATGAGTCTCCAAGTAAGACTAAAGATGGGAGTAGGTTAAACGAAGGTGAGGTAGAAGCCATCAAGAAGTGGATAAAGGCCAATGAATCAGGGATTGTAAAAGCGTACAATGCCCAGAAGAATCCCAGAAGCATCACCGATATCATAAGCATCATCACTCCCTTCAAGGCGCAAAGCATATTGATTCATCAAGATGATTATCTGGGAAAATTCCCTGTTGGCACAGTACATACCTTTCAAGGAGCAGAAAGTCCCATAGTGGTTTTCTCGATGGTATATGGTGGAAATGACACCCCGGTATTTATCAAAAGCAATCATGAACTTATGAACGTGGCAGTGTCAAGGGCAAAAGACCACTTCATAGTTGTTGGCAGCAAAGAGTGTCTTAAACGCAACAAAGATGACGAAGCATGCCGACTCCTCTATACTAAACTGAAAGACGTTCCAGATGACCAAAGCTGAAATCCCAAAATCTGAGATGAGGAATGGTGAATCTAAAAGATACCCCACATCACCGGCTCAAGTGGCAGCGACTTCATGAAGCGCATGTTCCCATGGAACTCCATGTGCAAATCTGAACAATACTGTATCTTCATTTTAAAGGCTTTCTTTATTTGTACACCGGTAGAACTACACTTTTTCGACCGAAAATGATTAGCCGGTATATTACCGCCGTAATTATTACCACGGTGATAAAGTTGTAAATAATCTTTTAGACAACAAAATCCAATTAGGATTATTCGGTAAGGGTGCGCAGGTTGCCACGGCGAAATTCGTCCATAAAGGTTTCATAAACATAGGCCGGCCGATGATTCTTATCTTTGACGAGTTTGATGCCATTGTGCCGAAATGTGACAGCGATATGAACGGGAATCAGACTAACGGAGTCAACGAGATGCTTACTCAATTCAACAACTGCGCCTCAAGGGAGGTATATGTTCTTGCAATTACTAACCGCCCCTCGCTTCTTGACCCGGCAATCATGAGAAAGGGGCGTATAGACAGGACCGTGTATGTTTCGCTCCCGGACAAGGAAGCACGTGCGGAGCCTGGCAAATAAAGTGTCGCCCTTTATTATGGCAGATGATTATTATTCGGAAGAAGATGACGATTGACCAATCTTTCTCAAGGAAAATTCCATTACAACGATAAAAAGAGATTGATTCTTAGTATACAACTCAACCACTTTCTTTAATTTTGTAATCCGGAAGGTATATTGCCACTCGGATTATTTCTCTAACATGCATAATTATGAACATCATACAGCATCACCAGCCATTTGATTTTGAGTCATTCTTCGAGTGTATCAGGTCTCAATATATAGGACTTGACTATCATGACTTTTCTAACTTCCTGCATACTCCAGGAGAGAAGCACTCTTTTATTGGTGGCTCAGGAGGGAAAGACCGTGTAAAAGCCGCACTCGAAAATATCATGGTCTCCGATGAAGCTGTGGAAATCATAAATCAAGCTTCTTCTGTTATGTTTACCATAATTCATTCATCAGAAACGACTGTACAGATTACGGTAGATGAGGTCAGTTATCTGAGTGAATTTATCTCACGTCTCACGAATAATTGTGATGTGGTATGGGGGCTTGCCGCAATGCGGTTCAAATAAAAGGGGTGGTGACTCATACGGCAAGGGCG
>CAZAZA010000142.1:0-4859 GCA_964489495.1 uncultured Bacteroides sp. | reverse complement strand
TTCAGATTCACGGCCGTTCTTTGAACTACCTACACCTTTTTTATGTGCCATTGTCGTCTGATTTTAGGGGGTTAAGCAACTACTTCTTTGATTAACACTTTGGTGAAGTACTGGCGATGGCCGTTCTTGCGACGGTAGCCTTTGCGACGTTTCTTCTTGAAGACAATCACTTTGTCGCCCTTCACGAGGTTTTCGAGAACCTCACACACTACTTTGGCTCCCTCAACGGTGGGGGCGCCAACTTTTACTCCTGCTTCGGTGTCAGCGAGGAGCACACGGTCGAATTCGATTGTGTCGCCTGCTTTGGCTGATTCACCGAGATAGTGAACATACAGGAACTTGCCGTTTTCGGCTTTGAACTGCTGTCCCTGAATTTCAACGATTGCGTACATTGTTACGTATCAGTGTTTTTTGTGAACCCGGCGGGCGAAAGCCGCATCGCGCTGGCGAGTATGGCTTTGCTTTGTCAGTGCCCGTTACGGAAAATGCGCTGCAAAGTTACGATTTTTCGTCGACACGGCAATCATTTCTGAGTGTTTTTTTATACTTTTGTGAAAAAGTTTCGCAATGATTGAATTTGCATCCGGATTAATATCGCTTATCAGGGTCCCGAAAATCTGTGACCGGCGTGGCAATCTGTCGTTTATCGAGAATGTCACGCACCTGCCGTTCAGCATAGGCAGCGTGGAGTGGCTCTATGATGTGCCGGGCGGCGCGTCGTGGCCGGAGCTTCGGCCGGCTGCCGCGAAGCAGGCTGTCGTGGCTTTGTCGGGCAGCTTCGATGTGGAAATGGCGACTCCCGACGGGGAGAGACACACCCAAAGGCTTAGTTCGCCCGACCAGGTGCTGATTTTGGAATCATGCGTGAAACGGTCGATCGGGAATTTTGCGACAAACTCGGTGGCCATGTTGATTGACGCGGCATCATGTGATGGGGCGGAGAAGGCGATGCCTGTGCCTCAGGTTGATGCGCATGCGGTTTCGTCGGTGGATATGTGCCGGCTCATCAATTTGCGGCGCGCGGTGGCTGCTTCGGGCTTCGGGTGCGAGTCAAGGCTAACAAATGTGGTAGATGCTCCGTTTGATATCAAACGGGTGTATTATCTCTACGATTTGCCTTGCGACGCCGAACGCGGAGGGCACTCACACCTCGATTCGCAGATTATGCTTGTGGCTGTCAGCGGGTGCTTCGATGTGGTTGTCGATGATGGCGCGTTGCGGCGTTCGTTCACGTTGAACCGGCCTTACCAGGCGTTGCTGATTCCGGCTGGAATCTGGAGGGTGCTCAACAACTTTTCGTCGGGAAGCGTGTGCCTGTCGTTGTCCTCGTCGATTTTTGCCGAAAGCGACTATGTTCGCGAATATGAAGATTTTATCTTTTTAACCAAGAATAAATGCAGAATAAGCTGAAATATCCGTTTCTCGACCTGCGTTATGCCACCGCGCCGCTACGCGACGAACTCGTGGAGGCTGCTGTTAGGGTGATTGACAGCGGGAGGTATATAGGCGGCCGTGAGGTAGAGCTTTTTGAAGCGAAGCTGGCTGACAAGCTCGGCACCTCGTACGCGGTGGGGCTGAGTAACGGGCTTGACGCGCTGAGACTGTCGCTGCGGGCTCTTGTTGAATTAGGCCGTTTGAAGCCGGGTGACGGCGTGGCGGTGCAGGCCAATACGTTTGTGGCTTCGGTACTCGCCATAAGCGATGCCGGACTGCGGCCTGTGCTGATGGACATCGACCGAGAGACACTCGCCCCAACGGCCGAGGCGCTGGAGCGCGCCGCTGACGAGGGTGCAAAGGCTTTTATGCCGGTGCATCTTTACGGAATACCGGTGTGGAATGAGTCGATCGCCTCGGTGGTGAGAGACCGGGGACTCCGGGTAGTGGAAGACAACGCTCAGGCTGTCGGAGCAATAGCCGCCGGATTCGGCCACACGGGGGCGCTGGGCCATGTCGGGGCTATCAGCTTCTATCCGACAAAAAATGTCGGGGCACTGGGCGATGCAGGCGCTATCACAACCAACGATCAGGACATAGCCGCTATGGTACGCGCCCTCGCCAACTATGGCAGCGACCGACGATACCATAATCTCTATCGAGGTTTTAACTGCAGGATGGATCCGATTCAGGCAGCGATGATTTCGGTTAAGCTTGATCATATGGATGAGGAGAATGTCCGCCGGCGCGGGCTGGCCGAAGTGTATGACAGGTGTATTACAAATCCTGACGTGATAAAGCTCAGGATTTCAGCCGGAAATGTGTGGCATCAGTATGTTGTTATGCATCCGAGGCGGGACGACCTGAGGAAATGGCTGCTGGATAACGGTATTGAGACAGACATACACTATGCCGTGCCGCCGCACCGCCAGCCATGCTATGAGTCGTCGCTCGTCCACGGCCCGCTGCCGGTGACGGAGTTTACGGCGGGAACGATTGTGAGCCTCCCAGTCGGTGCGCATATCGGTAGGGAAGGCGCGGAGGAAATATCGTCGGTAATCAACCGGTTTGAATAGGATATGGCGCGCAGACGTAACTCAAAAGCACGCAAGATGCGTGAGATAAGGATTGCCATAGTGATGGCGATTGTGATCGCAGCATTCGCATTCAGAGCCATTTCGCGTAACGAACAGCAACCGAATGCCTTCGATAATGAGTCGGTCGCTGTAAACGATGTGGTGTCAACCGATTCGCTTCTCATCGTGAGGACTAACCCCACGCTTAAGTCGGAAATCGTGCGCTACACGGGCATGGATCTCTCGTTTAATTCCGATGCCCATGAGCCGAACTGGGTGGCTTGGGAACTGACGGCCGACGAGACCACCGGGCCGGTGAAACGTTCTTCGAAATTTATTGCCGACATTGATGTGGCGGGGTCGGCTATGCCGTCGGACTACACCAATTCGGGGTATGACCGGGGGCATATGGCTCCGGCCGGCGACATGAAGTGGTCGCCCGAGGCTATGCAGGAGACTTTCTATATGACCAATATCTGTCCGCAGGCCAAGCCGCTTAACACAGGGGCGTGGAAGAACCTTGAAGAGAAGTGCCGCGTCTGGGCCTGTGCGGAAGGCGCGGTGTATATCGTATGCGGGCCTGTGCTCACCGACGGAATGTCGGAAAGGATAGGGGAGAGCGGGGTGGTTGTGCCAAAACGTTTTTTCAAGGTGGTGCTCGCTCCGAACGCCGATCCGCCCAGAGGAATTGGATTTTTGATGGACAATGCCAAGGTGAAAGGGGGCATGCAGGCTGCGGCAACCTCGATTGACGAGGTGGAGCGCGTGACCGGACATGATTTTTTCTCATCGCTGCCCGACGAGATTGAGGACGCCGTGGAGGCGCAGAATGACTTTAACTTATGGAACACCGTAAAATGATGACCAATCTGTTTGACGACACTATTTGCGCAATATCCACGGCTCCGGGGGTGGGCGGCATTGCCGTTGCGCGTGTCAGCGGCCCCGGGGCGTTTGAAATTGTTGACAAGGTGTGGACGGGAGCTAAGCTTGTCGAAGCACGGACACACACGCTACACTACGGCGGCGTGGTCGATCCGGCTACGGGCGAAGAACTTGACCGATGCGTGGCCTCGGTGTTTCGTGCTCCGGGCTCATTTACTGGCGAAGACACAGTGGAGTTGTCGATTCACGGCTCGCGCTGGCTGCAGGCCGAGCTGGTGAGACTGCTCGTCAGACAGGGCTGCCGTGTGGCTGAACCGGGCGAGTTTACAAGACGCGCTTTTGCCAACGGCAAATTGGACCTTGCCGAGGCTGAGGCTGTGGCCGACGTGATAGCCTCGACTTCGCGGGCTTCGCACCGTCTGGCCGAGAGCCAGCTGCGGGGGGAATTCTCACGTAAGATAACCACCCTGCGTGATTCGCTTGTTGAACTGGCCGCACTGCTCGAACTCGAACTTGACTTCTCGGAGGAAGATGTGGAGTTTGCTTCAAGGGCAAAGCTGCTCGCACTGGCCGTAGAAACGAAGTCGATAGTCGACGGGCTTGCCGACTCGTTTTCGACCGGAAGCGCCATACGCAGCGGTGTCCCTGTGGCTATTGTAGGGGCGACTAATGCCGGGAAATCGAGCCTGCTGAACAGGTTGCTCGGCGACGAACGGGCGATTGTGAGCAATATACACGGAACCACTCGCGACACGATTGAGGAAACGATGGATATCCACGGTGTTACATTCAGGCTGATCGACACGGCAGGGATTCGGTCTACGGACGACCCTATTGAATCGCTTGGAATCGAGCGCTCGCTTGAAAGTGTTTCGAAGGCGATGGTCGTGGTGTGGGTGATTGACTCGTCTCAGCCGGCGAAATCACTCGACGAGGTAGGCTCACGCATAAAATCGAGAATGCGGGCTGACGGACGTCTCATCGTGGCTGCCAACAAATCGGATCTGCCCGAGGCAGTTACGCCCGGTGCCGACGAACTCGCGATAGCCGACCGCATATGCCCGATTTCGGCAAAGACCGGCGACGGCATAGACGCGCTCGTTGAGACCACCTACGAGCTGTCGGGTGTGTCGGAGGCAGCAGCCGGCAGCGAGATTGTCATATCGAACGTGCGGCATTACGAGGCACTGCAAGCCTCGTCGGCGTCGCTTGGCCGAGTGATCGATGGCCTGAACTCCGGCCTGAGCGGCGACTTCGTGGCGCAGGACCTCCGCGAGGCGCTCCACCATCTCTCCTCCATCACCGGCGCCATCACCACCGACACCCTCCTCTCCACCATCTTCTCGCGCTTCTGCGTCGGCAAGTAATTAGTTGACTATCAATGAATTGTATTAACAGCAACTGACTGCTACTGAGCGATAAAACTTAACTCTTACAAGAACGCCTAATGCTGATAACTGTCAG
>CAZAZA010000141.1:0-5222 GCA_964489495.1 uncultured Bacteroides sp. | reverse complement strand
GGATAGGTTCCTATAATCCGAACAATAATCCTGCTACAGTAAATATTAACTTAGAACGGGCTTTGTATTGGCTTAATGTCGGTGCACAACCGACCGAGACCGTGCGCTCCATCCTTTCGAACGAGGGCGTACTCTTGATGAAGCACTTACAGGGAGGCGTTAAAAAAGGCGCTTTTGACGAAGCTGAGGCTCAGCGTCGTTTCGATGCCTGGAAATCAAAGAAACAGGCTGCTGTCGACGCTCAGAAAGCTTCTATGGCTTCTAAGAAAGAGCAGGAACTTAAGGCTCGTCTTGAAGCTGAACAGGCTTCAAACAAGGCCAAGGCTGAAGCCGTGGCTAAGAAAAAAGCCGAAATTGCTGCTGCAAAAGCCGAAGCCGAAGCTGCTGCCGCAGCCACAGAGGCTCCTGCCGAAGAAGCTGCTCCCGCAGAGTAAACAGCACCAGCTTTTACGACATTCACATACCTCCGTGTCCTTCGCAATATCAAGGATACGGAGGTATGTTCGTAACGACACATATTGGATATGAAGACAACCTCTAAACCCAACCATATAAAGTTCGGATTACTGCCCCGCATAATCGTTGCCATCGGCATCGGTATTCTTGCCGGTACATGGGCGCCTGTGTGGATTGCACGTTTCTGCGCCACATTCAACGAAATTTTCGGCCAGTTACTCGGATTCCTTGTGCCGCTCATAATCGTTGGCTTTGTCACGCCGGCAATAGCCGACCTTGGTAAGAATGCCGGAAAAATGCTCGTCTTCACGGCTCTCCTTGCCTATTTCGCCACCCTTTGCTCCGGCTTCACATCCTACGCCATAGGAGAATGGCTTTTCCCTTCGCTGATAACGAGCGAGCCCACTCTTTCGGCAGTCGAAAGCGAAAGCACCACTATCGAACCTTGGTTTTCCATGCCGATTCCGTCTCTCATGCCGGTTATGACCGCTCTGGTCACAGCATTCTTGATAGGACTTGGCATAGCCTATTGTAATGCTACGACCATCAGGAGTGTCTCGATCGAACTCCGCGACATCGTGCAGAAGTCTATCAACAAAGTGATTATCCCTCTGTTGCCTTTCTACATTTTCTCCATTTTTCTCAATATGACCGTCGCGGGAGAGGTTGCCACCGTACTCAAAGCCTTCGTATCAATCATACTCATAATTTTCGGCATACACATTCTTGTTCTGGTAGTCCAGTACTGCATTGCAGCCCTTTTCTGCCGCCGAAATCCTTTCAAGCTGCTTTGGACAATGATGCCGGCCTATTTCACCGCTCTCGGCACACAGTCATCGGCTGCAACCATTCCTGTCACGCTCCGTCAGGCAATCAAAATGGGCGTAAGCCGGGAGATCGCGGGATTCACCGTTCCTCTATGCGCCACTATCCATATGTCGGGCAGCACGCTTAAAATCGTTGCCTGCGCACTCGCTCTGATGATTCTTGAGCATATACCCTACGACTTTGCCACGATGGCCCAGTTCATTTCAATGCTCGGAATTACAATCATCGCCGCCCCCGGCATTCCTGGAGGAGCAATTATGGCGTCACTCGGGCTTCTGAGTTCGATCCTCGGATTCGACAGTCGGGAAACCGCGCTTATGATAGCCCTATACATATCTATGGACAGTTTCGGAACCGCATGCAACGTAACGGGTGACGGAGCCTTGTCGATTATCACAGATTACTTTTTCGGAAAGAAAAAACAAACAGTAACCAATGGAACCATTACTGAAAGTTGAACACGTCACGAAGACTTACGCCAACCATACGGCGCTCGATGACGTATCGATAAATGTGCCTGCCGGCAAAATCTATGGTCTTCTCGGGCCTAACGGAGCCGGAAAAACCACACTTATACGTATTATAAACCACATAACCGCACCCGACTCTGGCATCGTGACATTTGATGGACACCGCCTGTGCGACAAAGATCTTAACAGTATCGGATATTTGCCAGAAGAACGAGGCCTGTACAAAAAAATGAAGGTCGGCGAACAAGCTATATTCTTTGCAAGGCTTAAAGGTCTCAGCCGCAATGAAGCTACCAGAGAACTGAAGGCTTGGTTCGAGCGATTCGAGATATCTTCATGGTGGGACAGAAAAGTTGAAGAACTGTCAAAGGGTATGGCGCAGAAAGTGCAGTTCATAGTAACCGTCCTTCACCGTCCGCGACTACTGATATTCGACGAACCGTTCTCGGGGTTCGACCCTGTCAACGCCAACCTGCTTAAAAACGAGATCCTCAACCTGCGAGACAACGGGGCCACAGTCATATTCTCCACACACAATATGGCTTCAGTCGAAGAGTTGTGCGATGAAATCACATTGATAAACAAAAGCCGCAACGTTTTAACCGGCAACGTCGATGACTTGCGCCGGGAATTCGCCGCCGGTCGATATAACCTTCGTTTCAAAGGCGAAACAATACCGTTGCTCGGGGTTATCGAACCTCTGGTGCAAGAACTTGAGATGACCGAAGAAAAGGGGATTCACAATGCAGCCCTTAAGCTGAATCCGGATACGACACTACGCGAACTTATCGGCGCGGCAAACCCTTTGGTCGAGATTGTCTCTCTTACCGAGGCCGTCACATCGATGAACGATATTTTTATCCGAACCGTCGGCGATAATCCTGCCGCAGATCAACTCTAAAACACGAAACGACATGTCAAATATCAACATTGTTATCGCCCGTGAATTCAGCGAGCGAGTGAAGAAAAAAAGTTTCATTCTGACGACTATTCTGATGCCGTTGCTGATGATCTTGCTTATGTGCCTGCCGGCATTGATAATGTTCTTCGACCAGGATAACGCCAAGTCGCTATATCTGATTGACCAGACTCCTGACCGGATATTTGCAAAATCAATGAAGAGCGATGATGCCGTCAACTTCATAGTCGGCGAAAATGCTGACTCAGCTCTCAACGACCGCTCTGCTGACGGCGTTGTCATAATACCCGCCGACATAATCGATAATCGGGATGCCGCTGTCAAACTTTACAACAACGGCTCAGCCTCGATGATGAGCGAGGGACGTATCAAAAGCTTGGTCAACGATATCATAACCGACACCCGCATTGCCCGCTACAATAACATCGATTTGCGCCAGATAATGGAGCAGGTACGTTCCGACATTCGTATCCAGACATTCAGTAACTCGGTTGACGAGGGTGAGGCTGAAGAGGCTACATCAACCACGCTCAGTTATGTGCTCGGTGTCGGTCTGTCGCTGCTGCTCTATATGGCATTGCTGATTTACGGACAAATGGTCATGACAAGCATCATTGAGGAAAAGAACAACCGTGTTCTCGAGCTTGTAGTCACTTCTGTCAAACCATTCCAGCTGATGCTCGGTAAAATTGCAGGCGTCGGACTCGTGGCCGTCACCCAGCTTATAATATGGGGTGTGCTTATCGGTATAGGAGCCACCGTAATAATACCGGCGATTATGCCGGCGGATGTCGCACAGCAGATAGCTTCAGCTCAGTCAGGCAACCTTGAGAGTGTTTCGGCAGACGACATAGAAATGGTGCAGGCTCTTGCCCATGCCACTGACCCGTCATTCATCATGGGACTTTTCTTCTGGCTTATAATCTTCCTTGTCGGCGGCTTCCTGCTGTATGCCTCGATATTCGCAGCCATAGGTTCGGCAGTTGATTCCGTCCAGGATGCCAGCCAGTTCACATCATTTGCAGTTGTGCCGATCATCCTTGGCATCGTGTTCGGACAGACGGCTGCCATGAATCCCGACTCGGCACTCTCGATATGGACGTCATACATCCCGTTGACCTCTCCCATGGTGATGATGTCGAGATTGCCTTTCGGCGTACCGGCATGGCAGATGGTGACTTCGGCAATTGTATTATTCCTTTCGGTCATTTTCTTTATCTGGCTTGCAGGCAAGATATACCGCATCGGTATATTCATGTATGGCAAAAAGCCGTCAGTTAAAGATCTTGTACGTTGGGCCAGATATAAATAAACAAGTATGTTTCATTTTTTGAGGTTGCTGTTTCAGCTCACGATGGCTCCCCGCAACGGCTGGGAGGATATTCAAAACGACAGGCTCGATCCACGTTTGGCATTTTACAAAGGCTTCATACCGCTATGCGTGATTTCTTCAGCCGCCGTACTATTTCAACTTGTCTATCATCCCTATCTGTCGGTCGTATATCTGATTGAAAAATCGGTCATTCAACTCGTAGCCCTGTTCCTGACCTACTACATATCGGAATTCTTCTTTTCGCTCTACCAGATACGGAATATCGAAGGATCTCTAAACATGTCCACAGTAAGGATGTATCTGATGATGACTGTTTCCGAAATGGCCCTGATGATGCTCGTTATAAATATGGTGCCCTTCAGCCCGGTCCTGATGCTCCTGCCTTTGTATGTAGTCGTAGTCATGCGAATGGCTGTACGGTTTCTCGGCGTCAGCCAGCAGCGCATCGGACACTTTATGTTTCTGTCCATGTCAACCATTTTCGCTCCCCCGTTGTTAATAATGCTTGTATTCGGCTATCTCACTCAACCTTCAGTATGATAAAAAATGAACCCCAAAGATATAAACATCAAAAATAAGCGCGCGAATTTCGACTACGCAATTTCTGAAACTTTCACAGCAGGGATAGTGCTCACCGGCACAGAAATAAAATCAATCCGTCTTGGAAAAGCAAGCCTTGTCGACACGTTCTGTTTCGTTGTCAATGGGGAGGTATGGGTAAAAAACATGAATATCTCAGAATATTTCTATGGCTCATACAACAACCATGCGGCCCGACGCGACCGCAAACTGCTCCTCAGCCGCAAAGAAATTTCACGTATAGCAAAGGCCGCATCCGAACCGGGTGTTTCAATTATTCCACTTAGAGTCTTTATCAACGATAGAGGACTGGCAAAAATGGTTATCGGCATAGGCCGCGGCAAGAAAGAATACGACAAACGACAATCCATAAAAGAACGTGAAGACAAACGGGCGATTGCTCGAATGTTTGAGAAATAATCATTTGGTGATTTCGAGGTGATTTATTAAATTTGCATCAGCAAAACCAATTCTCAAAATATATATCATGTCTAAAGTAACAGTAGTGGGCGCCGGCAACGTAGGCGCGACTTGTGCTAATGTTATTGTAACTCAGAATATAGCTGACGAAGTAGTTCTGATCGATATCAAAGAGGGCCTTGACGAGGGCAAAGCCATGGATATCATGCAGACCGCC
>CAZAZA010000140.1:0-5361 GCA_964489495.1 uncultured Bacteroides sp. | reverse complement strand
CGACACCGAAGACCTCGTCACCGTCATGTACTGCAACGAAATCTTCGACCCTTCCCACCCCGACACCTATTTCGACCCAGTAATCAAGACAGAAGAACAGTAGTTACAGTAGATCTCCTGTTGCCCCTGTACTCCTGTCCCAAAAAATCACAGTAATGAAAACCGATTACAAAGACATACACTTCGCCGACAACGGCAAGCTGAAGCTGCTGATAATCGTGGGCACTCGACCCGAGATTATCCGCTTGGCGGCAACCATCAACAAATGCCGCAAATACTTCGACGTAATCCTCGCCCACACAGGCCAGAATTACGACTACAACCTCAACGGCGTGTTCTTCAAAGACCTCAAACTCGCCGATCCGGAGGTGTATATGGATGCCGTTGGTGACGACCTCGGCGCGACAGTCGGTAACATAATCAACTGCTCATATAAGCTGATGGTTGACATCAAGCCCGACGCACTGCTTATTCTCGGCGACACCAACTCCTGCCTATCGGCCATAGCTGCAAAGCGTCTCCATATCCCCATCTTCCACATGGAAGCCGGCAACCGCTGCAAGGACGAATGTCTGCCCGAGGAAACCAACCGTCGTATTGTCGATATCATCTCCGATGTGAATCTTTGCTACTCCGAACATGCTCGCCGCTACTTAGCTGATTGCGGTCTGCCGAAAGAGCGCACCTACGTCACCGGTTCGCCCATGGCCGAAGTGCTTCATCAGAATCTTGCCGACATTGAAGCCAGCGACATACACCAGCGTCTCGGCCTTGAAAAAGGCAAATACATCCTTCTGTCCGCTCATCGCGAAGAGAATATTGACACTGAAAAGAACTTCCTCTCATTGTTTAATGCAATCAATGCTATCGCCAGAAAGTATGACATGCCTATACTTTACAGCTGCCATCCACGTTCTCGCAAGCGCTTGGAGCAGTCAGGCTTCCAGCTTGACCCGCGTGTGATTCAGCACGAACCTCTTGGCTTCCACGACTACAACTGTCTACAGATGAACGCTGCCGCTGTAATCTCTGACTCCGGCACGCTCCCCGAAGAATCTTCCTTCTTCACCTCTGTAGGTCATCCGTTCCCTGCCATCTGCATCCGCACCTCGACCGAGCGCCCCGAATCGCTCGACAACGCCGGCTTCATCCTTGCCGGTATTGACGAAAAATCGCTTCTGCAGGCTGTCGATACAGCCATTGCCATGAACCGTGCCCACGACGACGGCATCCCCGTCGATGTCTACGTCGGTGAAAACGTCAGCAATATCGTAGTCAAAATCATTCAGTCCTACGTCACCGTCGTCAACAAGATGGTCTGGCGTAAAGATTGTTAGTGGATTATGAAGATTCTTGTCGTTACTTCACATTTCTTTCCGGAGGATTTTAAATGTAATGACATGGCTTTCGAACTCGTGAAGAGGGGGCACGAAGTCACAGTCCTTACTCCAATACCGGACTATCCACAAGGTCGATTTTTTGATGGATATGGCGTGTTTAAACGTAGAGATGAATTCGTAAACGGGGTAAGAGTTATTAGGACATTAGTCACTCCCCGAAGATATGGCTCAGCAAAGTGGTTGGGACTTAATTATATGACCTACACATTGTTTGCAACTTTACGAGGTATATGGCAAGGACTGACAGCTAAATATGATTCAATCATTGTACATGAGACATCTCCGGTTATGGTTGGTATACCGGCTGTTATTGTAAAGAAAATTCAGAAAATTCCATTGTATTTCTGGGTACTGGATTTGTGGCCTGAGAGTCTTAAGGCTGCAGGTGGTATTAATAATGCTAAAATTCTTGGAATATTCAAATCGCTAACATCTTGGATTTATCGTAATTCGGACAAGATACTTATGAGTTCGAAAGGCTTTTCTAAGTCAATTTGTGGAATGGGAGACTTTGCCTCAAAGCTTCATTTTTTCCCAAATTGGGTTGATAGTGCTTTGACAGATTCTTCGAATGATGTAATTCCTTTAGATTTTCCTAAAGGGTTCAATGTGTTATTTGCCGGAAATATCGGCGAGGCTCAGGACATGCCGGGTATTCTTGATGCTGCTGAGAAGTTGAAAGGAAAAGGTGTGAACTTTATCTTAGTAGGTGATGGCCGTAAACGTGACTGGGTTATTGAACAGATAGAGAAAAGAGGTCTTGTTAATGTGATCTGTCCGGGTCGTTTTCCTCTATCATCTATGCCTAATTTTTTCAGAAAGGCAGATGTTCTTTTTTTAGCGTTGACTGATAATCCAATCTTTGCTTTGACTGTCCCAGCTAAATTGCAAGCTTATATGTCATCGGGAAAGCCTGTGGTCGCTATGATAAATGGGGAAGGGGCAGATGTGATTAAGGAAGCCGACTGTGGTTGGGTTGTTTCAGCTCGTGATTCTGACGATTTAGCGCATTTGCTTGAAAATTTATCGTCAATGACAAAAGATGTGTTAGAAGAGAAGGGAAATAATGGTCTAAAATACTGTTTGGACCACTATCAATTTGAAAAATGTATGGATAATCTTGAAAAGATAATGTCATGATACTTGGGAAGGAACTTTTTGAGGAGCTGTTGGCTGAGGCGGAGGCTTCGCCTCGAAGGCGGATGCATTTCGATTTGAGGACTAATCCGGAGACTGAACGGTCACAGCGAATGTTGAATGTGCTGATGGCTGACACGGTTATTCCAATCCATCGCCATAATGACACGTCGGAGACGGTGGTAATTTGCAGGGGAAAGGTGCGAGAAGAGTTCTATGACGAGAACGGCAACAAGGTTGCCGAATTTGTCATGGAGGCCGGTGGCGACTGTCCCGTCGTGCAAGTCCCACGTGGCCAATACCACACCGCCGTTTGCCTCGTGGACGGCAGCGTTATCTTCGAAGCAAAGGATGGCCCCTACGACCCGGAAACAACGGAAGATATGTTGCGGCTTTAGCCGCAAAGGTGTGAGGTGTAATGTTTGAAGTGTGATTGCCACTTCGCCGCAAAGGTTTGAGATGTAATGCGACGGAGCCGGTTGCGACTTCGTCGCAACGTATAAAAATAATGAACTTATTTGAGAATCTGGGCGTTTATCGGATAAAAAGAGAGGATACATTGCGGAAGTTTGGGACTATAAGAAATATGTTGTAATTTTGCATTACTAACAAATTTAAGCTATGATACGTTCAATCCCTAATCCTCCTATGGATCGTGATGATGTCGCTCGATTTCATCGTAATCTGGAGAAACATCTCCGGGAGGAATTTAATGAAGAAGAACGACGTCAAAATGCAGAGTGCCAAGCTCAAATGGAGGCGGTTGCTAAACAAATAATTGCTAATTGTGGAGGCCGAAACCCACTTCTTAGTTATTAATCTTAAATACAACTTATTGTGAAAAAGCCGGAAGAATTATTCAAGGGTTGGAAAGAGTCGCTTAAGTCGCCGGATGACAGCATTTTTTATTATCATACGGAGTTGGAACGGATTCTTCTCGGCTTGGCGATTTTTGCTCTTTCTTCAGAACCTATTTTCCGTAAGATTGGCAAGGATGACCCTCTATCCTTACTGAATACCTATATTACCGACCTCATTACTGCCTGGATTGACGAGGATGACGAGGCATTCGAACAGATGTTCCAATTGACTATGCCGATTGCCGACGCTTATGTGAATTGTGTGTTTGCCACTCAGGAGGAACTGCCTTCAAAGAAGGAAGAGCTATTGAATTTAGCAAATTTCTATTCTTATGCGGTGGCTTGTGGTGGCGACATGAATCAGGAACTTGCGGATTCACTGCTGGACGACCTTTCTACAGATGGCGAAAGACTTCTATCTCCCAAAATCAAGAAGCTCGGCACAAAAATACTCAAACTTATGCAAACTCACGGCCATGAGCTTCTTCCCCTCCTAATCAACGAACTGAATGGCTGGAAACAATGATATGTCATAGGTCAGAGTTATAAGTTACTAATGAAAACCGCCTCTCTGCGGCTTTTCCACACCGTCCCAACTCCACACTCCACTTCACATGTCATTTTTGTGTCATTTTTGCAAGTTTATTTTGGGTATTAGCAAAATAAGAGTTATTTTTGCATTCACAAATGAAATATGCTAAATCGATATATTGCTTTACGTGGTCTATAGGTCTACTGTTTTCTACGTTTTATGTCCTCTTTTGTGGTGAAGAAGAGGCGTTTGGGTTTTCAGACAAACTATTACTACCTGTAGCCCAAAGCTATATCATGCCCATGATATTGGTTATGTCTCTATATTTATGGGATGTGCTTTATAATTTTGTTATGCATCCTAAATCCAGAGATACAGATATGTTTTGGATTATATTATGCATGATAGGATTTCTTGTGTTCTTTGTTTTCTCTATTTTAGTGAACAATAACAATGTGGGTTGGGTTTTATTTATAATGTCATGGGTGACTCTGACTGTACTTAAGTATAAGACAACAGCAGACACTCATACTCAGATTTTTAAAATTCCGGAGGATTAACCTATGAGTACGGTTGTTTTCACTATAACTTTTTTTATAATGATTGTCGGTATGTTGGCATTCCTGATAATCAATATGACTAAAATACCTGTCGTAAAAGCCGGCAAGGTATCTAAAAAGTGTAGCCGCAATAAGATTGTTTTGGGCAATACTTCCGGTTTGGAGAATGTTGATGGAAACTCAGTTCATCTTGGCGAAGATATTCCAATGTGGGTATGTGGAAACTCGATGATCAAATATGGTATTAAAGACGGGCAGATCGTTTACGTAAGAAAATTTGAAGATGGCGAAAGTCATAGAATCACCACGTTCCCGGTGCTTGTGTTCAACATTGTTGATGGGATTTCTGATGATGCCAAATTCAAATTGCGTAAATTTGTGGGATATGTTAACTCCGATGACTGCCTTGAAATATATCAGAAGTATAAGAACCGTATTTCATTGACTGAAAACCAATTTTTGGATCAATGCACTAATAAGCTTGCCAAACTCAGAAATAAAACTTCAGAGCAGTTGGTACTCTCCGAAACTTTTGATGAAGATACGAAAGAGAATGCCTATTCGCTTCATCCTCTAAGTACTGTATACGGTAAAGTGGAATACGCTTCCAGATAAGCTGATTCCCGACACAATCGGTATACCGATTAATAATACATAAATTATAAATACCAATTTGTCGGGATTTAAAAGTAGTAAGATCAAAGTGTGAAGAAAAACACTACCATCGAACCATTGGCGAGGGCTGCGACCGGAAACGGTTGTGGCCCTCGCTGTATAATGCTGAAACTGACATATACTGAGAATGGTATTTACTGGCGGTTGATGAAAAAGACGGGCCTCATTATCTTACCGTAAGCGTTAACTGAAGTACA
>CAZAZA010000139.1:0-5397 GCA_964489495.1 uncultured Bacteroides sp. | reverse complement strand
GGCCGTGGGCGAATTCTACTCCGTGGCTGTCACCAACAATCACCAGCAGGCCGACACCGGTACAAAGATGATACACCTGGGGCGCAACACCCGCAGCACCATCGTCAGCAAAGGCATATCGGCCGGATACAGCCAGAACAGCTACCGTGGCCAGGTGCGCGTGGCTCCTCAGGCCGACGGATGCCGCAACTACACCCAGTGCGACTCGCTGTTGCTCAGTTCGCATTGCGGCGCACACACGTTCCCGTATATCGACGTGGACAACGATACGGCCATTGTCGAGCATGAAGCCACCACTTCGAAAATCAGCGAAGACCAGCTTTTCTACTGCAACCAGCGCGGCATACCGACCGAAGAGGCCGTCGGACTAATAGTGAACGGATATGCCAAGGAGGTCATGAACAAACTGCCTATGGAGTTTGCGGTCGAGGCCCAGAAACTCCTGCAGATCACCCTCGAAGGCTCTGTCGGATAAAAAGCCTTTTAATCCCAATTATTGGAAACAAGACAACACAATGAACGATATACTTCTTAAGGTCAACGACCTACATGCCTCTGTCGAAGGCAAGGAAATACTCAGAGGGATTAATCTCACCATACGTCCGGGCGAGGTACATGCCATAATGGGACCGAACGGCTCGGGCAAAAGCACGCTCAGCGAGGTACTCGCCGGCAATCCGGCCTATACAGTCACCGGCGGCTCGGTAGACTTCCACGGCATCGACCTTCTGTCGCTGTCGCCCGAAGACCGCAGCCACGAGGGACTGTTCCTCTCTTTCCAGTATCCCGTGGAAATACCGGGCGTGTCGATGGTCAACTTCATGCGTGCTGCTGTCAACGCCAAGCGCAAATATTTCAACGAACCGCCTCTCTCGGCCAGCGAATTTCTGAAAATGATGCGGCAGAAGCGTGCGATTGTCGAACTCGACAACAAACTGGCGTCGCGCTCGGTCAACGAGGGCTTCTCGGGAGGCGAGAAAAAACGCAACGAAATATTCCAGATGGCCGTGCTCGAACCGCGCCTGTCGATTCTCGACGAGACGGACTCGGGACTCGACATCGACGCACTGCGCATCGTGGCCGGCGGTGTCAACAAGCTTAAGACTTCCGAAAACTCCACCATTGTAATCACCCACTACCAGCGACTTCTCGACTATATCAAGCCCGACTTTGTGCATGTGCTGTACAAGGGGCGCATCGTCCGCACGGGAGGTCCCGAACTTGCACTCGAACTCGAAGAGCGAGGCTATGACTGGATAAAACAGGAAGTGAACGATGAAAAATAACAACAGCCTCCGACAGTACATCGAGCTTTTCGACTCAAACCGCAAGGCAATCGAGGAAGCCGCCCCGGAGGTGCTCAACCGCCACCGCCAGGCTGCCCGCGACCTGCTTGATGACGCATGGTTACCCGACCGCCACACCGAAGGCTACGAACGCACGTCGGTCAACGACATGTTCGCGCCCGATTTCGGCGTAAATATCTCGCGCCTTGACCTTCCCGCCGACCTGAAGGCATCGTTCCGCTGCGGCGTGCCAAATCTGTCGACCCTCACCGGAGTGACAGTCAACGACATATTCCACCCCACGGCCGCACTCGCGAGCCGGCTTCCGGAGGGTGTTTTCTTCGGCTCCCTCAGCAAAGCGTGCCGCGAAATACCCGAGGTGGTCGAACAATACTACGGCTCAGTGGCTCCTGCCGACAATGTGTGTGTGGCCCTGAATTCGATGCTCGTCCAGAATGGTACTGTTATTTACGTACCCGACGGGATGAAGCTTGAACGCCCCTTACAGAATGTCAACCTGCTCTCGGCCGACTTTCCGCTAATGGCTGTAAGACGACTGCTTGTGGTACTCGGACGCGGAGCATCGCTGAGCCTGCTGAACTGCGACCACACCGCCACCCCCGGTATCGGATTCGCCATAAGCCAAGTCATCGAAGTGGTGATGGGAGAGGATTCATCGCTCGACTACTGCGACATAGAGGAGGCTTCGGCGACCACCGAACGGCATTCGATGGCATTCATACGCCAGGAAACAGACTCGCGTCTGAACCTGACCGGCGTCACACTGCAGGGAGGCGTGACCCGCAACGAATTTGCAATCGACATAACCGGAAAGCACTGCGACACCGGCCTGCGCGGAATGGCTATTGGGTGTGACTCGCAGCATATCGACAACAGTTCGGTGGTACGGCATATCTCCGGAGGCTCGTCAAGCCGCCAGCTGTTCAAATATGTGCTTGACGACCGTTCGACAGGAGCTTTCGAAGGTTCGATCGTGGTCAACGACGGAGCGGCGTTCACCGAGGCATATCAGGCCAACCGCAACGTACTCGCTTCGAAAGAAGCAAGGATGCACACACGACCACAGCTCGAAATCTACAACGACGACGTGAAGTGCAGCCACGGAGCTACAACCGGACAACTTGACGCCGAAGCATTATTTTATATGCGCACGCGAGGCATACCCGAACATGAAGCACGCACCATGCTCATGCAGGCTTTCATGACCGACGTAATCGAGTCGATAACCATGCCCGGCTTGCGCGAGCGACTGCACCATCTTGTCGAGCAACGCTTCCGCCGCCACGAGGCGCGGTGTCAGGAATGCTCGGCCGATTTCAATAACGACAACTGCAATGCCTACCACTCCGACCTCTGATAAGCCGGCATATGATGTCGACGCCCTTCGCCGCGATTTTCCCGGTCTGGGGATAACAGCCTACGGTAAACCGCTTGTCTACCTTGACAACACAGCCACGTCGCAAACCCCGCGCTGCGTGGTCGAAGCTGTCGACGACATGTACTACAACTTTAAGGCAAACGTACACCGGGGCGTGTATCTGTTAGCCCAGGAATCCACCCGGCTGCTTGAAGAAGCACGGCAACGCACCGCCCGGTTTGTCAATGCTTCATCCGACCGTGAGATTATATTCACGCGTGGCACCACCGAAGGAATCAACCTCGTTGCTTCAAGCTTCGGCGAACTGCTCGCGCCGGGTGACGAGATCGTGGTGACAGTGATGGAGCATCACAGCAACATCGTTCCCTGGCAGTTGCTTTGTCAACGCCGGGGAGTGACGCTGAAAGTCGTGCCGCTCAACCCCGACAACAGCACCCTCGACCTCCAAGCCTATAAGTCGCTGCTGACCGACCGCACGCGTCTGGTGGCATTCTGCCACGTGTCTAACGTTCTCGGAACAGTCAACCCCGTACGCGCCATGGTCGACGAAGCCCACCGTCACGGGGCTGTTGTACTCGTCGACGGGGCTCAGGCCGTGCCTCACATGCATGTCGACGTGCAGGCTCTCGGAGCTGACTTCTATGTTTTCTCGACCCACAAGATGTACGGCCCCGCCGGTGTAGGCGTGCTTTACGGACGATATGACTTGCTGGATAAGATGCCGCCGTATCACGGTGGAGGGGAAATGATCGAGCATGTCAGCTTCACTCGCGGCACCACCTTTGAAAAGCCCCCGCTGAAATTCGAGGCAGGTACTCCCGATTTTGTCAGCATAGCGGCTTTCACCAAAGCGATGGACTATATAGAATCGGTTGGTATCGATGCCATTGCTGCCCATGAGCGCCGTCTGCTCGAATGGACAACTGAAGAGATGCACAAAATACCCGGCATGCGCATTTTCGGTGAGGCTCCGGGCAAAGAGGCCGTAATATCGTTCCTCATCGGACGCGCCCACCATTATGACACAGGCGTGCTCCTCGACAAGCTCGGCATAGCCGTGCGCACGGGCCATCATTGCGCCCAGCCACTGATGGAGGCCCTCGGCATCGAAGGCACGGTGCGTGCGTCGATGGCGCTCTATACGACAGAGGAGGAATGCAGCACATTTATCGCCGCTCTGCGCCGCATAGCCCCCATGCTGCAGTGACCCTTATTTGCGAACAATAGAAGGCCGCATTGTGTTAGAGTCATAAAAAATACTCTAAAACAATGCGACCCAGATCTTCTCTATTCTACGGATTCGTAGTATTGGCTATCGGCATCCTTCTGATAGTTTTCAACAAGCGTGGCGAACTGCTCTCGTGGGTGGTAATACTCGCGGGTCTGTCAATGGCCATTCCTTGTGTCTACACACTCATTTCGGCCATCGCCGACAAACGACGCGCGCGTCGCGACAATGCCGACACAGCAGGGCTGAGCCTGTACGACACGGGCATGACAATCACGAGCGTTATAGGCATCGCCATCGGGGCCTGGATGATGATTAATCCGGCTTTTTTTATTGGCTTCCTCGCCTATGCCTTCGCAATCCTGCTGATTATCTACGGCATATATCAGATTGTCGCTCTCGCCGTGATTAGCCGGCCCCTCATGCTGCCGTGGTATTTCTACATCATACCCGTACTGATGGTCGTTGCAGGCTTCATAATCCTCTGCACATCGGTTCACAACATCCAGAACATCGTCGTGCTCATCACCGGCATCGGCCTCGTCTGCGCCGGCTTCAACTCCATCCTCCAGTACACCACCGCCTACGGAATGACCAAGACCAGACCGTGAGCCTGCCGCAGTCCTGATATATAATTTTTTGCAGACTTCGATGTTTTGCGTTAACTTTGCAGCGCGGAAACAAACGTGGTAAAAAAGCTGTATCATGACTTACAAATATGATTATTTAGTAATCGGATCGGGCATCGCAGGCATGAGTTTCGCTCTCAAAGTGGCCCGCAAAGGAGGCCGCGTGGCCCTCGTGTGCAAGACATCGCTCGACGAAGCCAACACCGCACTCGCCCAGGGCGGCGTGGCATCAGTGACAAACCTCGAGCTTGACAATTTCGACAAACATATCGAAGACACAATGATTGCCGGAGACTGGCTCTCCGACCCCAAAGCTGTCCGCAAGGTCGTAACCGAGGCCCCCGCGCAGATTCGCGAACTGATAGGCTGGGGCGTGGATTTCGACAAGAAAGAGAACGGTGACTTCGACCTGCACCGCGAGGGCGGCCATTCCGAATTCCGCATCCTGCACCATGCCGACAACACCGGTTACGAGATACAGCAGAGCCTGATCAAGGCAGTGCGCCAATCACCCAACATCGACATATTCGAGCATCATTTCGCTATAGAGATTATCACCCAGCACCATCTGGGCAAAATCGTCACCCGACGGACCCCCGACATCACCTGCTACGGAGCATATGTCCTTGACCTCGAATCGGGAAATGTCGACAAATTCCTGGCACGTGTGACGCTCATGGCCACCGGCGGTGTCGGAGCCGTCTACACGACTACCACAAACCCGCTCGTCGCCACCGGCGACGGCATAGCCATGGTATACCGCGCCAAAGGCACGGTGCGCGACATGGAGTTCATCAAGTTCCATCCCACAGCCCTCTTCAATCCCTGCGACCGCCCCTCCTTACTCATCACCGA
>CAZAZA010000138.1:0-5445 GCA_964489495.1 uncultured Bacteroides sp. | reverse complement strand
TCAAGCTGCCGATTCAACTTTTTTGGGGTATCTATTATCCCGAACTCGCGTTAATAGGACTCATTTTGAAGTGGGGCTAAAAGTGAGGGAGACTATCAGAGAACTTGGCGGGACAATGCCAGAAAATCTACCTACTCCGGAAAGTGTCAAGCGATTAGAGAGCAAGCAAAGGAGGCTGAACAACAAGAATAATACAGGTGAATAATCCTATTATTATTAGTTTTATTGCAAAGTTAGTGCCGCGGGCGCACAAATGATTCCATGATTGCTACGCATTGATTTCAGGTTGCCGCATGATTGTAGGGTCGTCGGCATGCCGCGGCCCAAGCGAACATGTTCCATAAAACCAAATAGCTCACACGCTTGGCTTGCGGGCGCACGAACCGTACGCCCCTACATGCATTTCCACCATCATCCACATTACACGCATCCACCGCCGGGAGGGGCGCTCCACCGTGCGCCCACATCACACCAGCCCATACCCCAATTTATTATAAAACCATAACCGAAACATTTTCACAAAACACGTCAGCCGTTGTAGGGTCGTCGGCATTCCAAATCACCCCCCAATTAACATGTCCGCCAGGTGTAGGGGCGTACGGCTCGTGCGCCCGAATCACACAAATGATTTCATGATTACATACGCATGATGAATAGGTTGCGGCAAGATGCCGCAACTCCATAATTACGCATTATAAATCAGCGGGGGGCGAATTTGATTTCGGCCAGGCAGTAGCAGTGGTTCTCGCCGTCGAGCTGGAGGCGGGCAGAGGTGTCGTCACGCACGATGCGGATGGCCGTGCGCTCGCCGTAGTGCGCCTCATGCTTGTAGGCTATGTCGAAGTAGGTGATGCGGTGACGGTCGTTAAAATCAAGGCTCCACTGGTTCAGGATAAGCTCGATGTAGCGCGTGGAATTGACGTGACGGTTGAAGTCGATGTCTGTCACCTGAAAACGGTAATGGTCGATGTCGGACGCCTCCTTGAATTCACGAAGCTTGGCCGGCTGCGGCATACGGCATTCACGCGGGCTTATGATCTGCGTCTCGTCGACAAGGCCGCTGAGGTCGGCCGGACGGCGCGACTCCATGTCGATACCCACCCAGAGAGTGCGGACATAACCGAGGACCTCTCCCCCGGGCGTAAACACCACGAAGTTGCGGTGAGAGAACATGCGGTGGAAGCTCTCCACCCACGTAATGATATTGTAATGTTCCTCGATGCGCGGCATACGCTTCATCGCCACGGTGATGCGGCTCAGCACCCACAGAGCGCCTATCGACTTCAGGCGCGAATAACCCACGTCGAGCGCGTTGGCGTGATCGACCGACAGATCGATAATCTGTTGTGCAAACATCGACAGCGACAATTCTTTCTGGGCGTCGCACTGCGAGGCAACGAGGAAATAATGGTGCTCCATCTCTCTCGGAGATGCGGGCTGCGGGATAGCTGATGTTATCATCTCTGATTACTTTTTTCTTAACCTTGACCCGACACGTTCGAGGTTCAGCGTGTCGACATATATTGTAGAATGAATCTCGGCCCTGAAAGGTTCGATTGATTCCACCGTCAGACCGTCGGAAGCGAATGTAACCACCGCCATTTTCTGCGGGGGCTCGCCGTCTATAACGAGCCTGCGGGCAAGTATCCGGCTGATCATGGCCTGATGGGACCGAAACGTCGCTGGCCGCTGCGGGGCAGACGGTCACCGTTCGAAATACGCATACGCACGAGCGACAGCGAATCGACACGTGCCTCGACCCGGCTGCCCGGCAGCTGCTCTTCACCCCTATAGACAATAGCGCCGTAAAGCGACGAGGCAGTGAGCGAATCGGCCATGTGCAGGTAGAGATCGTGCCAGCCGTCGCCCCGGAACCCCGACGACGCATAGTCGATGCGTCCGTCGGAATATTCTGCCGCTATCGTTGCCTCGAAATCGTCGGGGGCATTGACAGCCTTGAAGCGCAGCCAGTAGATGTCGCCCTTCTCCCAGAAGCGGTCTGACTTGATGTTGAAAGCGATTCGGTCGGTCGATAAATTGGGGTTGAGGAAACGCGAGCGATAAGCCGGCCATATATCCACGGAGTCGCCCTCGGCGATAAAAGCCTGCACCGGGGCGTGACTGTCGGAGGTGGCTGCCAGCTCGTTGGCCTCGGCAATTTTCGATTCGAGTATCTTCTCGACCTCGGCATAGATATCGGCATATTTGTCGATGTGCCGTCCGTACCACATCAGCGACGAGTCTACTTCGTCGGAGCTGACACCATGACGGGCATAAACCGACTGCTTCAGCACCTGACGCGACGAGTCGTTGGGGAAAGACGATCGGTTTTGTTCGGCAACCGCCTCGCCGATGTGAATGTCGACGAGCAACTCGGCCATGTCGTCGGGCTGAATCACGCCGTCAGGCACACCCGAACAGCCGCTTGCCGTGACAAGCAGCAACGCGGCCAAGGACAATATGCTGATGCCCGTACGGTTCATTCCTTGTCGGAGACCAGCTTGTCGGGACTGAATGTCAGATAGCGGCCATAGAAGATAATCAACACGATAATACCCACCGAGATGGCGGCATCGGCCAGATTGAACACCGGCTGGAAGAACAGGAACTCTCCCCCGCCGACCCCGGGCACCCAGTCAGGCCACGTGAAGGTAAACAGCGGGAAATAGAACATGTCGACCACGCGGCCGTAGAACAGCGGCGCATACCCGCCCCCCTCGGGGAAGAGCGTGGCAACGGCCGGAGGCAGCGGATCGTTGAAAATCAAGCCGTAGAAGAGCGAGTCGATGATGTTGCCGGCAGCTCCGGCAGTAATCAGAGCCAGACACGCCACATATCCCGCCGGGGTGTTGCGCCGGCGGCACACAGTCACAAGATACCACACGAGCAGCGACACGGCCACTATGCGGAACAGCGACAGGAACAGTTTGCCTATGAACTGCATGCCGAACGCCATGCCGTTGTTCTCGACAAACACAAGCTGAAACCAGTCGGTGATATGGTAGTCCTCACCGAGATAGAAATGAGTCTTGACCCAGATTTTCAGCACCTGGTCAAGAATCAGGACCACGAATATTATTATACAGGCCCAGAGGCCGCGATGTCGGTTCATCGTCAGGATTTATTACGGTTCTGCATCTCCTTGGTCCGGATTCCGAGCGTGGCATGAGGCACCACGCGCAGACGTTCTTTCGGAATAAGTTCGCCCGTGGTGCGGTCGATGCCGTAGGTCTTGTTTTCGATGCGAACCAAGGCCGCCTGCAGGTGCTGGATAAATTTAAGCTGCCGCTGGGCAAGCTGCCTTGCCTCCTCCTTGGAGAGGGTCGTCGCACCCTCTTCAAGCACCTTGAAAGTTGGCGATGTGTCGGCGATGTCGTTACCCTCGCCGTTGGTAAGGGTCGAGGCAAGCACTTCGTAGTCATGGCGCGCCTTTGCCAGCTTTTCAAGGATGATTTCCTTGAATTCCTGTAGCTCCTCGTCGGAGTAACGTGTCTTGGTGTCGCTCATATGCAGGATTAGGATTTTAGACGGTGGTTATGCTTTGGCTATTTTGACCGGCACCGACAGGTCGTCGATGGCGAGCGATACAACCTCGGGGTCGGAAAGATCGACGCTGCCGGCTGTGACCGATGTGGCAAGCACCTGACGCCCGATATAATCGGCAAAACTTTCGAGTGTGGCATCCACTTCGGGCGACAGCTCGAATGTAACAGTGATGCGGTCGGTTATCTCGTAGCCGCGCTCCTTGCGGATGTTCTGGATGCGGTTGACAAGCTCGCGTGCGAGGCCTTCGCGGCGAAGGTCGTCGGTGACGGTTATGTCGAGGGCCACGGTCAGGTTGCCGTCGGAGGCCACAAGCCATCCGGGGATATCCTGCGAGATAATCTCCACGTCGCCGCGCTCGACAACTGTGGGCGTCCCGTCGACATCGAGAGTTATCTGTCCGTCGCGTTCGAGCTGGGCGATCTGTGCCTGGCTCATTCCGGTGATGGCGGCGGCCGCCGACTTCATGGCTTTGCCGAGGCGTTTGCCGAGCTTCTTGAAATCAGGTTTCACGCGTTTGACAAGCGCCGCATCGTCAGAGCCGACAATCTTGAGGTCCTTGACATTGATCTCGCTGAGCAGGAGCGGCGACATCGAACGTATGGCTTCGGCCATAGCCTCGTCAAGGGCAGGGACCATGACAGTCTGCAGCGGCTGGCGAACCTTCAGATTGGCCTTGCGGCGCAAAGCAAGCACGAGCGAAGTCAGGCGCTGTGTCAGGTCCATGCTGCGCTCCAGAGCCGGATCGCTCTCGCCGACGCCTTCGGGGAAACGGGCCAGGTGCACCGACTTGGTATCTTCGCCGGTAACAGATGTGAGGTCACGGTAGAGGCGGTCGGCATAGAACGGCGCGATCGGCGCGATCAGCTTGGCTATAGTGACAAGGCAGCGGTAGAGGGTCTGATATGCAGACAGCTTGTCGGGTGTCATCTCTCCGCGCCAGAAGCGGGCACGGTTGAGACGAACATACCAGTTGGACAGATTGTCGATTACAAATGTCTGAATCATGCGCGCACCCCGCGTAGGCTCGTAGTCGTCATAGGCGTCCTTCACCTCATGCACGAGGGTGTTGAGCAGCGACAGTATCCAGCGGTCGATTTCCGGACGCTCCGAAGCGGGTATCTCCGGCTCACTGCCCGTGAATCCGTCGACATTGGCATAGAGGGCGAAGAACGAGTAGACGTTCTGAAGCGTCGCAAAGAATTTGCGGGCCACTTCCTCAACTCCCGCAGGGTCGAACTTCAGGTCGTCCCATGGTGCGGAATTCACTATCATGTACCAGCGCAGCGCGTCCGATCCGTAAGTCTCGATGGCTTTGAACGGGTCGACCGAGTTGCCAAGACGTTTCGACATCTTGTTGCCGTTTTTGTCGAGCACGAGTCCGTTTGAAATCACAGCCTTGTAGGCCACGCTGTCAAACACCATCGTGGCTATGGCGTGAAGGGTGAAGAACCAGCCGCGTGTCTGGTCGACGCCCTCGGCGATGAAGTCGGCGGGATAGACCTCGCGTTTGTCAAACGCTTCCTTGTTCTCAAACGGATAGTGGATCTGGGCATAAGGCATCGAACCTGAGTCAAACCAGACGTCCACAAGGTCAAGCTCGCGGTGCATGGGACGGCCCGACTCGCTGACGAGCACTATGTCGTCGACATACGGACGGTGCAGGTCGATCAGCCCGTAATTTTCTTTGGTGTACACGCCCGGCTTGAAACCTTTGTCGGCCAACGGGTTTGAAGCCATCACACCGGCTGCGACAGCTTTGTCTATTTCGTTGTAGAGCGTCTCGACTGAATCGATGCATATTTCCTCGGAGCCGTCCTCCGTACGCCAGATCGGGAGCGGCGTGCCCCAATAGCGCGGACGTGACAGGTTCCAGTCCTGCACATTTTCAAGCCACTTGCC
>CAZAZA010000137.1:0-5481 GCA_964489495.1 uncultured Bacteroides sp. | reverse complement strand
AAATCATCGAAGACAGGCACGGACGCAAGTCTATCATCGTCACATCACAGCTACCAGAGCTGGACTGGTACGACGCTATCGGTGACACTACAGTGGCAGACGCCATACTTGACCGTATTGTCCACACAGCACATCGCATAACACTTACAGGCGAAAGTGTTCGTAAACTCAAAGCCTTCAAAAGCAGATAATCCAAAATAATATTGACCCCGTCGGCCAAACTTTTCAGGGGGCAAAATTAAATTATTTTCAGGGGTCAAATTAACCTTGGCCGCAGGGGGCATTCTGGCTTGGGTTTTCCACATGGGATGCCGCACAGCCACTCGATGGCTTTCGCTTACCGATGCAAAAGGCAAAGGTGTGAAAATTACTTCTCTTGAATCACCATTCGATTTCACCGCCTTGCACTTCACCGATCAAGACCTTTGGGAGGCGAAATACGGACATGACATAAACAAGGTGAAAAGAGACGAGGTTATAGTGAATCTGGACTGTGCCACTAAAGGTCTGGGCAGCGCAAGCTGCGGTCCCGGTCCTCGACCGGAATACATACTTTCTCCGGATTCCACCTACTCTTATTCTTTCCGAATTCAACCTGTATGATACGTTGCCAACAAATATTCTTCATAATGGATACTTATAAAAAAGGGGTATTATTATTTTGTTCCGTCCTGATGGCGGCCATAAGCGTCTCTGCGGAAAACGTGACCGATAACCCTTCTCCGGTGGACTATGTCAGCACATTGGTAGGCACGCACTCGAAAAGGGAGCTTTCCACCGGCAACACATATCCCGCTGTGGCAATGCCTTGGGGAATGAATTTCTGATAACTGTTGTTTATCTCCAACTCTTTCGGAATATCGGGAAAAAGTGTTAACTTTGCATTGCCTTTAGGTGAGCAGACATGAGTAATGTCTGTTTGAGGGAACCCGGTGAGAATCCGGGACAGTGCCAGCTACTGTAAGCCTTTAGATACTTGTCAGTTTTGGTCACTTCCATTTGGAGGGAAGGCCGACAAGATTTGGGCTAAGTCAGGAAACCTGCCTAATGACTTTTTTAGATTGATTATTTCTGGAATAAGATAATTAGCTATGATAAAAAGGATCTTTAAGCAAATTCATCTATGGCTGTCAGTCCCATTCGGATTGATAGTCATCATCATCTGTCTTTCCGGCGCAATATTGGTATTTGAGAGGGACTTCGGTCACATAGGCCAGGCTCATGTGGATAATAATGGCCTTACTGAGCTACCTATGGATTCAATTCTCAGATCGGCCCGGAATTATTTGTCGGGAAGCAACAATATTGTTGGTGTTACGACTTACCCCGATGATCAACATGCCTATAAGGTAATGCTTGCAAAACCTGCAATGGCAGCTATCTGGGTAAACCATTACTCCGGTGAAGTCATGGGGTATTATGAACGTCCGGCTATTTTTAAATGGGCAAGTGCCGCTCATCGCCGTCTATTTGGAAAGTCTAAAGCAGAAGGTGCGTTCGGCGCAAAGTCCGGTAAATTTGTAATAGGAATCACAGCAATCGCTCTTTTCGTCATCATATTCTCAGGCTTTGTCATATGGTTGCCTAAGAAAGGCGAATTAAAAAAATCACTAAGCATAACAACATCAAAAGGCAGCTATAGATTCTGGCATGATTTTCATAGTGTTGGGGGTGTCATAAGTTCGGCAGTGATTATTGTTTGTATCCTGACCGGTCTCAACTGGTCGTTCGAATGGTACAAAAAGGCTTTTTATGGCACTTTAGGGACAGAAGCCGCAAAGTCTTCGAGTCACAAGACACCAGCTGAGAATTTCACAGCTTGGACTACTGCCTATGATTACATTGCACAGGTCAATCCCGGCAAGGAGATAAGAATGTATCAGAATGAAGCTGATGTCGTTGTGGGAGGATTAGGTAACCAACAATCAACCGACACATACAGCATCAATTCCGGCAACGGTCATATTATTTCTTTAACAACATATAATGAAAAGAAAGAGTCCAACCATATCAAAGGGTGGATTTACTCGCTTCATGTTGGCTCCTGGCTGGGATGGTTTGGCAAAATCATATATTTTATTTGCGTCCTCATCGGTGCTACTCTACCAATCAGCGGTTATTACTTATGGATAAAGCGTTTGATGCTAAAGAAAAAACACGGCACATTATAATGGTGACCGGCGGACAACGCAGCGGTAAAAGCTTGTTTGCAGAACAGTTGGCATTGGAAATTTCCTCTCATCCCACGTATCTCGCAACAGCCCGTATTTTGGATGATGAGATGAGACGCAGAGTTGAGGTTCACAAAAATAGGCGATGTCTGCAGTGGAGAAATCTCGAAGCACCTCTAAGCATTGACGGTCTTCAATTTATGCCAAACGAGACAGTCCTTGTCGACTGCCTGACAATGTGGGCTACGAATTGGTTGTTTGAAACTAACGAAAAAATCGACGAAGCCTTTGCCGAACTCAAACATCAGATTGACCTATTGACATCGACCGGTGCCTCTTTAATATTCGTCACTAACGAAATAGGTCTTGGAGGTGTCAGTGCCAATGCACTACAACGTAAATTCGCCGACCTTCAAGGCATGATCAATCAATATGTAGCCTCTCTGTCTGATGAAGTATATATGTTAGTATCAGGAATTCCCGTTAAAATCAAATCATAACCATGTTGAAATTCAATATAAAGCCGGTCAACCGTGATCTTGAACCGGATATCAAAGAAAAAATTGACAACCTCACAAAACCGAAAGGCTCTTTGGGGCGCCTTGAAGAACTGGCTGAAAAAATCGCTTTAATACAGCAAACTCTGTCTCCAGAGCTCCGAAACCCGCACAATGTACTCTTTGCAGCCGATCACGGAATCCTCGAAGAAGGAGTAAGCGTTTCACCAAAAGAAGTGACTTGGCAACAACTGAGCCATTTTTCAAAAGGTGGAGCAGGAATCAACTTTCTATGCGAACAACACAATTTCAAACTGGTTCTGGTCGATGCCGGTGTCGATTATGATATTCCTGAGGGCCACGGTATCATTGATATGAAGATTCGGAAAGGGACGCGCAATTTCCTTTACGGACCAGCAATGACCAAAAAGGAACTGGAACTTTGTATCGAACGCGGAGCGAAAGTAGTTAAAAAGATACATGAAGAAACCGGATGCAACGTCATCAGTTTCGGAGAGATGGGAAGTGGAAACACCTCGCCCTCAGCTGTATGGATGCACCTGTTCACCGGTATTGAACTAAAAAAATGTATCGGAGCGGGAGCAGGCCTTGACAATCCTGGCATACGTCACAAATATGAGGTTCTTTCAAAAGCCGTTGCAAATTATGGAGGAGCCGATGATGCGGAGTCAAAAATAGCATGGTTCGGTGGGTATGAAATGGCTATGGCAATGGGCGCCATGATGCAGGCAGCCGAACTTGGTATGCTGATCCTCGTCGACGGATTCATAATGACAAGCGTGATTCTTGCTGCTACCCAATTCTACCCCCATATCCTTGACTATGCTATATTCGGCCATCAAGGCGACGAAAGCGGCCATAAACATATGCTTGACGCTATGGGAGTAAGAGCACTCCTTCATCTTGACCTTCGTCTCGGAGAGGGGTCCGGAGCTGTATGCGCATATCCCATCGTCGAGTCGGCTGTAAGAATGATCAACCGAATGGATAGTTTCCAGTCGGTCAATGTAACCAAATATTTCTAATGAAGAGTTTTGCAGCGGCTCTGACGCTTTTCACAAGACTACCGTTATGGAAATGGGTCGATATCCCGTCCTCGGCCTACTCTTCGGCGGTGGTGTTCTGGCCGCTTACAGGATGGTTCACCGGCGGTCTGACTGCATGCATATTCTTTGGTATGTCATATCTTATACCCGTATTGCCGGCCCTGATATGTGCCATAATAGCGAATCTGTTATTCACAGGAGCTCTGCACGAAGACGGACTTGCAGATTTTTGTGATGGTTTTGGAGGTGGGAGAGACAAAGAGAGCGTCCTGAGCATCATGAAGGATTCACACATCGGAACGTATGGAGTCATTGGGTTGATATGTTATTACCTTCTTATCGTAACGTTGTTAAACTCCTTATCCCCTTCAATCATTGCAGTTATCATATTTGCCGCAGACCCATTCTCCAAGTGTTGTGCATCACAGATTATTAATTTATTACCATACGCTCGTAAGGAAGGCGCAAAAAACAAAATCTCATATCATAAAATGACTGTTTCGCAATTCGTAATAAACGTCTTCTCCGGATCTCTTCCTTTAGTCCCCCTGATATTGTCTTCACCAAGAACATCTTTCTCCTTAATCCTGCCTTTGCTCTCGATGTTAAGTATCTCGCAACAATAAATTAATGTATTGACATGTTAAGCCGCAGGTCTACAGAAATTAATCATGTATTGTTTGCCAACTTTGGAGAGGATTTCCTTTACAATGGCGAACAAGCCATGTTTATTTCCATAGTGATGTGGCTGTATCCATTTACCTTTCAAAACTCGCCAAAGCGTTTCCGTGATGTTGAGATGCGGGGAATAAGGAGGAAGATGGAATATATGGAGACCTCGTTCTTTCCATCTTTGAAGACATTCCCTTACCTTGCGGCTCTTGTGGACAGTGGAGTTATCCAGAACGACCACAGTCTCTTTGCGGATGCCAAGAGAGAAATTCTCCATAAATTCGATGAATCTGTCGGAGTTTATGTTCTCCTCGGTGGTGAAACCATGGTAGACGCAGTTACGGTCAATCATTCCGAAAATATTGAGTCTTCCGCATTTGTAAACGGGGACGCAGAAATCCTCGTCTTTGAATTTCCATGCGTAAGGCACATATCCTTCGGTGCATACGTGGCTTTCATCACCGTAATAAAGGTCAATGAGACCGGATTCCCATTGACGTTCAAGCTCTTGCAGAAGTTCCTTCTTATAAGCGTACTCCTGCGGCGAGGGTGTCCCTTTGGGCGTCTTTCTTATACGTCCAAATCTTGCGCCATTGAGGATAAAAAATTCCTGAAGGCTCCGTCCTTGATCTGTTTTCCGGTAGCCTCCTCCCATACGGCCCTGGCTTTGGAAACGCTCTGGCGATGCAGTCTTATGGCATCCCTTACAGCTTCCTTGTCCTTCTTGGTGCTGATGATGCGCTTGCGTCCATTCCCCGGCCTGTTTCTCAGACCGGCGATGCCGTCTGACTGGAATCTTTTGACCCAGTGCATGACACGCTGGTACGTCTGTCCCGCCCTGGCACCGGCAGCGGCATTGCTCAGACCGTCCGCTTTGCCCAACACCATAAGGCAGCGCATCCGGAATGAGTGGGTGGCGCCATTCCGGTATCCATTTTCCAAAGAAGCTCTTTGCTCCTCTGTGATATTTATCTTCGTTGCTTGTCTTGACATATTTGGAGAGATAAGTATATGTAAGACAATAACGTTTGAAAATGGATTTCATTGCATTAACTATTTAATAAAACATACTTA
>CAZAZA010000136.1:0-5642 GCA_964489495.1 uncultured Bacteroides sp. | reverse complement strand
CTTTTAATTCTTCTTTTACAAGCAATATGCTTGGCTTGTATCAACGTACCATTCTTGTGGCTCGATACGGTGGAAAAATCGAAATTGGAGATGGTTTTGGTATTTCTGGATCTACCATATATTCAACTGACACAATTACTATTGGTAAAAATGCAACTATTGGAGCAAATTGTAAAATCATTGATAATGATTTTCATTCTTTAGATCCGGAACATAGACGTCTCGGGTTAGATAAAGAACACACCAAACGTTCACCAATTGAAATCGGAGATGATTGTTTCATTGGAATGAATTCAATAATTCTAAAAGGGACAAAACTGGGCAATAATGTAATTGTTGGAGCAGGAAGCGTTGTTCATGGAACATTCCCCGACAATTGTATAATAGCAGGAAATCCGGCAAAAATCATTAGAAAAACACCTAACGCGTAGAAACAACGGCTAAATCTATTAATCAAAAAATAAAAAATGAAGATTACATATCGGGATGTGTTGAATAACACCATTGGATCACTTGGCGCAATGCTTGTGGTTTGGGTTCTGGGGCTATTAGTATCAGCTTTTATAGATGCTGTTGATCCTACTGGCAAGATCTTTCACGATGGATGTATTAATTGGTCTTGGGATACATTCAAGACATTACTCTGCACTCCAATTCCATTGTGGATTGTCTTGACCTTTATATCGGTGGCTGTTTTTATAATCGTATTTCGTAGAAAACTCAGGAATCCTCCATTCCTAAAGGAAAGGGAGATGAATGTTGGTGGATTCCGCAGAACATGGGAATGGGAATATGATAAAGAAAATAAACGATATATGGTCTATAGGTTAAATACATACTGTCCCGATTGTGGTGCATTATTGACATGTTCTATGGACGGATATAATTGCGTTAAAAGTCATCACTATGATACCCAGGACATTGCCTATACTAACACTTTAGATGCCATAGTAGATTCTTTACAGAAGAAATACCCGAAATACAGAGATTTCATAGGTCGACATCACACCCTTTATGAGTAATTAATTGGTCAGAGCCTAATCCGTTTTTCACTTACCCATCACATATGAAAATCAGTATTATCACCGCTACTTGGAATAGCGGGGCGACTCTTCGCGACACTATCGAATCGGTGCTTGCACAGTCGTACGTTGACTTTGAACACATTATCGTTGACGGCGGTTCATCCGATTCCACCCTGGACATTATCCGGGAATATGAGCCTAAGTACGAAGGTCGTCTGCGTTGGATTAGCGAACCGGACCACGGCATATATGACGCTATGAACAAGGGCATCCGCATGGCAAAGGGCGATATAGTCGGGATTCTCAACAGTGATGACTTCTATTCCTCAAATGATATTCTTTCCAAAGTAATCAATGAGTTGACTGATGTAGATGCGGTGTATGCTGATGTCCATTATGTCAATCCTGATGACTTGACAACTCCGGTCCGCTACTACTCATCTGCTTTTTTCAAACGGTGGATGATGTTGATGGGATTCATGCCGGCACATCCGTCTTTTTACTGCCGTCGGGAATTGTATCATAAAAATGGCCTGTTTGATGTCGATTTCAAGGTGGCCGCTGATTTCGAGCAACTGCTTAGGCTTATATATGTCAGGCGAATCCGGACAAAATATATCCATAAGGATTTTGTGACAATGAGAACAGGAGGCGCATCGTCTTCGGGGTTTCAAAGTCATAAACGCATTATAAGAGATCACCTTAAAGCTTATAGAAAGAACGGCGTTCACTCTAATGTGGTTCTTGAGTCTTTTAGATATCTCTACCGTATAGGCGAACTGATAAAGTTCAGACTTGCTCACATACATAACAAATAACATAACGATACTATGTGGTTCTACATCGACCTCGCAGTATTCGCCCTCGTTGGCGTGCTTACAGGTATAATCATACCGCAGATACTGCTTATCGCCTTCCGTAAAAACCTTTTCGACGCACCAGACCCGCGCAAAATCCACAAAGGCACCGTGCCCCGTCTTGGCGGCATAGCCTTCTTCCCCGCCATACTCTTCTCGTTATTCCTGCTTTTCGGAGTGGGGATGCTCATGCACGAGGCTGGGGTGTTGGCCGAGCTGTCGACTATGGTGATGCCTCTGAGTTTCATTATATGTGCCTTGGTGGTTATCTATCTCGTAGGCATGGCCGATGACCTTGTGGGCGTGAAGTACCGTGCCAAATTCGTGGCACAGATAATCTGCGCCCTGCTCATATGCAGCGGCGGAATTATCCTTGATGACTTCCACGGTTTCCTCTCGCTGCACATCCTCCCGAACTGGGTAGCTATCCTGCTGACTGTCATTCTTACCGTATTTATCACTAACGCCATCAACCTCATTGACGGTATTGACGGTCTCGCCTCAGGACTTTCGGCCATCGCCTGTCTGTTTTACGCATGGGTGTTCTACGGCGTTGGGCTGTATCTCTATTCGGTCTTGGCTATGGCCACGCTCGGAGCGCTTGTCCCATTCTTCCTCTATAACGTCTGGGGCAACGCAATAAAGCATCGCAAGATATTTATGGGCGACACCGGAGCACTGACCATAGGGTTGATACTCAGCGTGCTGTCGATTCGTATCTGTCATCTTCCGGCTTTGGCGCACGGAGGCAATCCGGCCGCAGTGGCCTTTGCCCCGTTGCTCATACCGTGCCTCGACGTTGTGCGTGTCTACCTCCACCGACTAAAAGGGGGCCGCAATCCCTTCCTCCCCGACAAGACCCATATCCATCACAAGCTGCTTGCATTGGGCATGCCACAGCGCGTGGCAATGCCATGCATCATCTGTGCTTCTGCCCTTCTGACGATCGCTAATTACCTTCTTTCGGGCGTAATGAACATCACTTTGCTCTTTGCTCTCGATCTCGCATTGTGGATAGCAGCCAACATGTTGCTGACACGCCTTATCCACCGTCGCGAACGACTCACGGGTCAAAAATTATTTGAATAATCCAACTATAACTAATCCGCAACAGCAGCAGCGGCTACAACCGGACCGGTTGTAGCCGCTGCTGCATTACATCCCTCTCAATTCAAACTTTGTGCGAAACGCACCTTCCTTCATACTTTGTGCCGCTCCACTGCACACCGTATTCTCACTCCGTCAAAATCAGGCATATTCTCGCCTGAGTAAATAACATTTTTTTCTCCTACTAAATCAGGGAAAGTTTTTTCAAAATTATTTAATCCCTTTACAAAGTCTGTATGAAAGGTAGCTGATGACTTTATTTCGTAACAATTATATACACGCCCGTTCTTCACAAGAAGATCAACCTCGTTGCCATTTGAATCGCGATAGAAATATAACCCTCCGTTTACGCCCTTGTTATACGATTTCTTCAAATAATCTATAACAACCATATTCTCAAATAAATGTCCACGCATTTTATCAAAATTAAGTGTTTGTGGCGAATCAATTTCAAGCAGGTAACTTGCAAGACCACAATCAGTAAAATATATTTTAGGACTTTTTGTAAGCCGCTTGCGGGTATTTGTATGGAATGGAGGCAGCAGATATATAAGATATGAAGCTTGAAGCACTGACGTCCAGGAATTTACAGTATTCACAGACACACCAAGTTCATTCGACAGCTCCGATGCATTATAAATACTCCCTATGCGCGCGGCACATAGTCTTACGAATCGCTGAAATTGGTCGAGATCTTTTATAGCCAATACATTTCTGACATCACGCTCAATATACGTTCTGACATAACTCGGATAAAGTAATCTCGGAACATTCTTGCCACTCCAAATTGCAGGATAAAAACCTTTGTAAAGGATTTCATCAACGCTTGATTCCGAATCCAGTCCCGAAATTTCAGCCAACGACAAAGGCAAGAGTTCAAATACAGCAGTTCGTCCAGCCAACGACTGCGTTATATTATGCAAAAGCGAAAATTGAGAGCTTCCTGTCAGATAGAACTTCCTTTCCGGATTCTCATCAACAATACCCTGTAGATATGACAAAAGTTCCGGAACATTCTGGACCTCATCTATAATCAACCCATCATGAAACTGCATCAGGAATCTTTTGGGATCCATCTTTGCGTTTTGTCTTATATCGAGATCCTCCAATGAATAGTACGGTACTCCTCCAAACAAGTGGCGAAAAAGAGTTGATTTGCCCGACTGACGCGGACCGGTAAGCGTGACTACAGGGAAATAGCGCGATGCCTCCAAAATAGCCTCAGCCATAGCGCGAGGAATAAACGATTTGGTCATAGCGATTAAAATTATGTAAATTTTCAGTGCTACTGCAAAATTACATAATATTCTCTTCGCCGCAATACCCTTCATACTTTTTTTTGGTCGGAATTTTACAAAATTCAGACTAAAAGTCTTATCTTTGTGCCAAATCTAATCTAACCGCCGCTCATCATGTCTAAGTACATCAACCCGCTCACAGACTTCGGCTTCAAGTACGTATTTGGCCGCGAAGAATCGAAACCGTTCCTGATTGACTTCCTCAATCAGCTCCTTGCCGACGAACCGGGATTCGAGCCGATTGTCTCGCTTGATTACCTCGACAAGGAAAAGAGCCGTATGTCGAGGGAGATGCGCGGAGTAATTTACGACATCCACTGCACCACGTCGAACGGTCGGCAGTTCACCGTGGAGATGCAAAACAGTTCGCAGCTGTATTTCATAGAGCGTGCGATTTTCTACTCCTCTAAGGCGGTGGTCGACCAGGGTGTAACCGGCAAAGACTGGCAGTTCGAGTACATGCCCGTCTATCTGGTATCGTTCCTCAATTTCGAATTGGAGAACCTGCAGGGACGGTTCAGAATAGATGCCGCGCTCTGCGACCTTGAGACGCACAAACCGATTTCCGATAAGATGCGTTATATATTTATGCAGCTGCCCCGGTTCGGGAAGAAAAATCCGGAGGAATGTGTGAGCAATTTCGACAAATGGATGTACCTACTGATTAACATGAACGATATGGAGACGATGCCTTTTACCCAACAGAGAGAATTGTTCAAACGGCTTGAGGCCGTCACCTCATACGCCAGCCTGAACACCGAAGAACGCCGTGCCTACGATGCCGACCTCAAAGCCTACCGCGACATCACCAACCAGCTCGCCTACGCCGGCATGAAAGGCGAAGCCAAAAAAGCTCGGGAAATCGCCAGAAATCTTAAGTCGTTAGGAATAAAGGTCTCTGACATCTCTTCTGCTACCGGTCTGTCCGAATCAGAAATCAAATCCCTATAAAGATTACAGTCATTTCTAACAATAATTACGCATTAAGCACTATGCATTACGCATTGAGCGAAGCGCAATACGCCAGCCTGAACACCGAAGAGCGCCGCGCCTACGACGCCGACCTCAAAGCATACCGCGACATCACCAACCAGCTCGCCTACGCCAAGCTCACTGGTAGAGCTGAAAGGTCTCGGGAAATCGCCAAAGAAATGCTTGCCGAAGGCATACCATTGTCAACAATCTCAAAATTAACAAAACTTTCGGAAACTGAAATCAACTCTCTGTAAATTAATGCATGCCTACAGATAATTACGCATTGAACGAATATACGTTAAAATTGTAGGGTCGTGGCACGCCACAATGCGGTTCAAATAAAAGGGGTGGTGACTCATACGGCAAGGGCGAAATTTATA
>CAZAZA010000135.1:0-5706 GCA_964489495.1 uncultured Bacteroides sp. | reverse complement strand
GGCGAATCCAAATTTTAACTTGGTTATCAAAGTCATATAAATTGGATGTCGGACTCAGTTTTTGACGTTGTCTTAAAGTAACATCCATCACACGCTTTCCCTTGATATGAGGGCCATTGCATGTCGGACATGCGGGGACAAGATTATATAAACTTAAAGCGACGAGAGGACATCTTCCTTTGTCAAGTACATGGTCTAAATCGAATTGGGTTCTTGTTCCCTTTCTTTTTCCATTTTTTGTAAACTCTTCATATTGAAAATAGTTAATGTATGTCATGTCGCAATAATGGCAGGTATGAATATCAAAGCCATTATCTTTGTTTTTGAAGAAGTCAATGATAGAATCACTTAACGCACTGAATTTCCATCCTTTTTCCTTTGTATAACTGAATAGTTCCTTTAATTTCAGATGTAAATCGTTATCAATATCTAAAGCAATATAGGCATCATAGATTTCCGCAAGCTTTGTATAGGGCAAAATCATCATCATTTTTAATTGAGTAGGCAAAAGTCTCTTGAAATCGCCATTCAATTCGTATAACTTCTTTCTGAGTTTGGCCCATGTCTTCTGCCTTTCCTCTGCATTGTCCAGCAATGCCACAAATGTTTTCTCAAGTTGTTCTCGGTGCTCAGTGTCGCCATAATTCATCTGTATCATTCTTCATTCCTCCTGTTTAATTGGCGTTCAAGCTTCTTCATTACCCGTTCAAGGACAGAACGTAAATACTCATCCCCCACGATACTTGCCACATACGTATATCGCTTCCATTCATCTTCATTAATAGGACAGTTATTATTATATCTGTTGAAAATCTCTTCTATTTCTTTTTGAGCGATTTGCCCCATGGAATATTCCATAAAGAAACTTTGTCCCAGCATATCATGGATGTTAGCACAGAATGTCTCTCCGGCTATATCCTCATTTTGGGACAATACCAAGACGTTGCTTCTTGGAATATCACTCAATACGAATGGCGAGTGAGTCACCATCAACAGGTTGATTCCCTCAATGTGTTCAATATGGATATTTCGCAATGCAGAGATAATCAAAGACAAGAAGCGCCTTTGTAAGTCCGGATGGAAATACAACTCTATCTCATCAAATATGACGTTTACATATTTGTATTTCAGCAGAGGCAGGCCTGCAACTTTCTCATCCTCTATAGAATGAACTGAGTTGATGTTAACAAGGTGATATACGAAATTGCTTATAATGTATGCTACCTGACGTTCTCCAGAACTAAGGCTCCAAAAAGGAATTATGTTCCTATCATTATAGTTTCCATCCTGTTCAAAATCTACTCTTCGTATTATTCTGAACTCAATATCAAAGATGGGAGGAGGTAGAAAATCTGTTAAGTCACGATGAGGAAGAACATCGAATTGATTATTTTCATTAGCATATCTTTCTGCCTGATTTTGAATGTCTTTTAAATGATATACCGGTTCTGCATTGTACATTCCTGTAATAAGAAACATCAATGTCCTGCGGAATTTCACAGTGATGTGTGACTGGTCTTTTATCAGTTCGTCCAAATGGCTGCGCAATAAATCAACGCTACGATTTTCTTTACGCAGATTGCTTATGATTTTATTGTATTTCTTGTAAGTCAGACCAATCTTGATTGTTTTGTACACAAGGTATCTACAAGCTAACGTATGTTTGTAGCCCTCCATATCAATACCTTCCATATCTTGAAGATAATCCAGTATCTCATTCTCGATTTCTTCGTATTTTGTATAAAGTCGGCTTCGCTTACCAAATAACTCTTTTTCTACCATCCAGTCCTTTGTCCATCTTGTATCCTCATCCGTTCGTGGATTCAATGCAACCCCCACGATTACATGATCTCGATTGATGATTCTAAAAGGATAACGGTCAATTTCATCAGGATTTCGTTCATCTCTGTAAAAAAGCATGGACAAAATTCTCTCTTTAGCAAGATTGTTCTCTTTGGGAGCATGAATGATACCATTATCTCTCATGGGGTTCAGGACTAAAGGCATTTGATAGCCATCGTTTTTATGAAATAGTCCTGTCAACCAACACCTTAAATAAGGGGAATGGATATAATCTACTTTAGGCTTGATTTTTTGGATACGTTCCTCTGGGGTAAACTCTTCCCAGTAGTCATTTGGGTTATAAGCATATAACGAATAATTGCAGACAACCGTGTAGAATAGTTCCGTCAACTTGTGTAAACGACTCGTTTGTCTGGGCAAAAGATCGTTTCCATTGCCATTTCTTGCGTCCAACCACCTTTCAGGTCTTTCTGCCCGATAATGAATGTTGTTATTTTCTTCAATTTCTTCCTTCCTGTATCCAATAACCTCAACCACTCTTCCCTTTACATCCAGTCTTCGCAATTCTTCATCTTGAATAATCAACACGCTACCATATACATGTTCAATGTAATGCACATGTTCTGCAGCAGCATATTGCGGTTTTTCTCCCATTAAGGATGTAGCAACATTGTTCAACACTCTCACCATCATATCAAGGATTGAACTCTTTCCGCTACCATTCTCGCCAACAATTGCACTCACACTAATACTCAGACTATCTGTATCGTAAATCATCGCATCTTGTGTGAAGTCTTCCGGTATCTTGACACGATCCCCGGTATCATCAACTTCTATATCTCGGTAGAATTTATACCACTTGTCGCTTGCAGACAGTGAGCGTTGCATGCGGTTTACATAATGAGTCTCTCCTGCTACCAAAGGAATCTCAGGTCGAAGACATCTGAGGGCAATTATTCTGAATTGTGATTTGGGCATATGCTATATTTTGTATTATCTCCAAAGTGGCTCGTTTTCCCAGTTTGCAGGAAAGTCCATCACTGTGACATCGACATTTGGATGAGCCTGCAATAGAAATTTCAACTATTATTAATGGTGTTTAGGTCGGAATTATTGCAAATTTTTCCGACCATATAGGCTGAATCTGCTTATTACATAGATGTCCCTCATTTCCACCGATATGTATCGAATCTTAATCTTCAAGTTTAATTGAACGAAAACGGTCTTGCAAATCTTTTATCCTGTTCATCAACTCTTCAAAATCGAGAGAATTGCCATAGATAAAACTGCCTTGCATATCCTTGTAATCAGCCTCATAATCCGGGCGCAAATCATCATGCGGCACAATCTGAATGGTAGCCGGTAATTCCTTGTCATAATCGACATAACCGACATGATAGAACTTGCGTCTATGTTCGACTATTTCACGATACAGCACTGTATCACTGAGAGCCATATCGCAATATGATGTCTGCATCAGTTTTTCCAAATCGTAGAAATGACGTGTCATTCTATATGTCCTCGGTTTGTTTTTCTGATATTCCTCGCATAATAGAAAAGCCTTCTCAAGAAATGTTCTTGCGGGACTGACAGTACGGATTGTCTGAACAAGGTCGGAGTCCACGTCTTCGCCTTCATTCCTGTATTTTTGTTCAACAAGCGATGATATTCTTCTCATTTCGTGAGGCTCAGACATAGACAAGACACTTATCTCCACTTTAACTGTTGGTTTGGCATAGGCTTCTTGGCTATCGTAAAGCGAAGGATATTGTACATAAAGCACAGACGGGTCTTTGTCATGTGGAACTTTCCGAGGAACTCCATTTTCATCGGTTATGTCATTGTCTGTTAGAACAGTCACATCAAGTCCCATTTCAGCAAGTTTCATTTCCAGTTCATTCTTGAACTCACCAAACAAGAAGTCCTGTCCTTTTTCCCGAAGGTTATGAATTTGTGTGTTGCTGGTGCAGCTTGCACAGGTGAGCTTCTTAACATTCAGAAAATAATCACGATGCAATGCCAAATCAATATCCTCACTGAATCTATTTATGATGTTCCAACCCTTACTGAGACTTGTGCCTCCTTTGAACAACAAATACTCAGATACACTGGTATGAAACAGCGCATACAGTACAGCCGTTACCCACCAATCCTTTTCTGCCGCCGCTTCATCTATCTGCCATGTTTCGGCTACACCCTGTATCATGGCTTTCCTCTCATCAATCGAAAAATCAATCCACTTGCTCATTGTCTATTCTTTTCTTTATAATTTGCCGCATCCATACAGGAGCCAGCATTAAATCATGTTCTATTGTGATTTTTTCTGGAGTCTTTGCAAATAGCAGACCAATCCTTGCTTCATCTTCTGGTGTAACATTTTGTTCCCCGATGCTCCGAAGGGCCTGCACCAATTCCGGCATCAGTCGTCCACGGAACGCAAAGTTTTTAGGTGCACCATGTTTCAGAGTCACAATCCGTTTTCCCAATTTCAGTTTACGGGCGGATCCCGTGGTAAGAAATTCTGTATTCATGGGCACTTGCGTAGAAAAGCCCAAACGGTTGGCTGCCGTCGCTCCGGTCGGTATGATTTTCGCCTTGTCCCGTTTAGCAATCTCTTCCACCAATTCGTAAACCGATGGATACAATATGCCGAAACGTGTCTTGCGTGCTTTGATATACACCCCTTTGGCGATGCGCGTTATCAACCCTTCTTTCTCAAATATGGCGAGTAATTTGGTGACATATTCGACGTCATATTGTGGAAAAGAAGACACGAAGAAGATCTCGCCGAACTTACTGCGAGAAATCTTCATTCTTATTTTCTGTGCTACTGTATTATTCATCGCTTTAAAATACTATTTCAGGTCGGAATTATTGCAAATATTTCCGACTGCAAAGGTAATGCTTTTCTTTTGATTAACAATAAATTTCTTACCAAAATTGGGTTTTATTAACAGTATAAGGTGCCATGGTTATGAGTAATGGTGCATATTGGGGAAGTACCATTTATGAAATTTGACACTAATTGAAAGAGGGAAAAATAGTCCTATATAACCTATACTTGTGAGCTACGCATTTTCACGTAGACGTTCTGTTATGAAGAATATAAAAAAGCAAAAGTTCCGCCCTGGTACGCATTGAGAAGAGACGTGGCGGAATTTGTTGCTGCAAAGGCACTGCTTTTGTTTTAATCCTGCAAATTTTTTAAAGAAAAGCAGCCGAAAATCGGCGTAAAAAGTGTTTTGAAGTCAAAAGCAGCGTATCAAAGACCATAATTGGACAGTTTTTCCAACGCCTGCCGCCGTGTCTCGTCGATGAACTGAAGCAAGATTACCGGATTGATGTGCCTCCTCCCCAGCCGGACAGTCAGGTGCAGGTGCTGACCGGTCGAGCGGCCTGTGCTGCCGCTTATACCCACCACATCCCCCGGCCTCACGCAGTCACCTTTCTTCACGCGCCATTCCGACAGATGGCAGTAGCTGACAGAGAAGTCACCGTGCCGCACGGTGACATATTTCCCGGACACCTTGTCCTGCCCGGCCTTCACCACGATGCCGTGCATCATGGCATAGGTCTCGCAGCGGTCAGCCCTCAAGTCCAGACCGTTGTGCCTCTTGCGCTTTTTCGTGAAAGGGTCTGTACGCACACCGAAAGGCGAAGTGACATAAATCTCCTTCAGCGGATAGGACACGCTCAGGTAGCTGTCAATCCACTGTTTCCGCATGGAAGCGGTATCGGCCGATAAATCTTCCACCGCCGCCTTTTCCGTCACTTCCGTTGTTTTCCCTGCCGTCCCCTGTTCGACACGTTCAATCCTGTAACGTGCCGTGTGGGGCGTTACCGTATGGAACTGTGCCGACGCTGCCATGCAGCAGCCCAGTCCCGCTGTAATCAATAATATCC
>CAZAZA010000134.1:0-5797 GCA_964489495.1 uncultured Bacteroides sp. | reverse complement strand
TCTGCGACTATCTCAACGAGCCTTACCTGTTCTTCTATTTGCCACGCTTCAACAATAAGCTGAAACTGATGAACAAGGCTCCGAAAAAGGTATATGTCGTTGATAATGGTTTTGTGCAAAGCACAGCGTTCAATCTCAGTGAAAACCTCGGTCGCCTATTGGAAAACCAAGTATTTGTGGAACTCCTGCGTCGTGGCTATATCCCCGCTCAAACGCTGTTCTATTATCGCTCCCGCAACGATAAAGAGATAGATTTTGTTACGCGTAAAGGCGCAAAAGTAGAACAACTGATTCAAGTCTGCTACGATATGACCTCCGAGAAAACTCGCAAACGAGAACTCAATGCCCTCACCGAAGCTGCTGAAGAACTCCACTGCGACAATCTACTTGTCATCACTAATTCGCAAGAAGAAAAAATCGAGTGGAAACGAACTGCAATATTGGTGACATCAATACAAAATTTCTGATACTTACCCATTTGCAATATAGCAGGTTTATGATTATCTTAAAAACGAAGGACTGATATGAATACATTGAAATATAAGGATTTTATCGGCTCGGTTGCATTCAGCGAGGCCGACGGCGTATTTTTTGGTAAAATCGAAGGAATTGACGGACTTGTGAACTTTGAAGGAGAAAGCGTTGCCGAACTCACCAACGCCTTTCACGAGGCCGTTGACGATTACCTTGCCTATTGCGCCGAGGAAGGCATCGAACCACACAAAAGCTATTCCGGATCGCTGAATGTGTGCCTTACTCCCGACATCCACACCCGCGTGGCATATCTTGCCAAACAAGCAGGAGTTTCAATCAATTCTTTCATACGCACTGCCGTTGAAAAACAGATTGCCGCCATGCTCTGACGGTATGATATTTTAACGCCATATATGCTTGGTAATCGGCGAATAATCACTGCTGTTGGTGCCTCTTGGCTTGTAGTTCGGCAAAGTCAAGATATCGGTTGACGATTCGGTTCAGCATGATAAGATTATGCTCATCTCCATCGTTTTGTCTTACCCTGATTTCAGCACCTCAATGGTGACATATTTATATCCAGTTGTTACGAAGACGCTTGACAGCAATGGATTCTGTAAGTATACGGATAAATTCCTGCATGGAGTGTTTTCGGTATGTTCCTTTCAGTATATGGACGCATCCCGTCATCTGGTTGTCGGGGACATCAATGGGCACGGCTTTGACATCGCGGAAATCATATATAGAATCCTCTGCCAACACAGAAACCAGACAGGTCTGACGGACAAGTTTTAATAATGTATTGACTTCGTTCAGCTCCACACGGATTTTGAAATTACTGTAACTCGATACAATACTGTCGAAAGCATTTCGAGCCTGTAAGCCCTTTGAAGGGAGAGCAAGTTCATATTTTTCAAGTTCGGCAACCGATACCTTCTCCTTTGATGCGAGCGGGTGGTTGTTCCCCACTATTGCCGATAAGGAATTCTGAAACAATATGTGGGATTCTACATCCGGCAAAGATTGAATAGGCTTGAAAGCAAGTACGAAATCAATGTCACGCTTGGCAAGCATCTCCATAAGCTCATTCATCTGCTTATATATTATGTTGAGCTTGATACCGGGATACATCTTCATAAACGAAATGACAGATTCTGTAAGGATGGGACTGAATGAATGTGTTACGCCGATATTCAGTGTCCCCGATAACATTTTCCGCAAATCATGAATGCGGTCTGCACAGGCTTCAGCCTCGTGAATGGTCCGCAGAGCGAACGGCAGCATGACTTCTCCGGCCTCTGTAAGGCGGATAGAATGGCTGTTGCGGATGAAAAGCTGTGTTCTGAGTTCATCTTCCAGCTGCTTGATCTGCTGCGATAGCGAGCTTTGTGCGATATTCAGACATTTTGCCGCATCGGAGAAGTTCATTGTCTCGGCGGCTTTGACGAAGTATCTTAACTGTCGTAGTTCCATTGGATTGCAAAAGTAAGGAAATTTCAGCTATCTTGTTGCCGTAAATGAAATTTTCTCAAATAAGAATACAGGTATTGTTGCCCCGATCACCATACCTAAAATAATAAAAGAACAAGTAAGCCCATTATATGCCAAAAGATAGAAATAATGACCGAAGACTCTCTCCTGAGTGTGATACAGACATGACAATAGGGCCTCTATCGTACGATAAGCATACATTCCTGGAATCATGGGCAACAATGCCGGGAAAAAACAGACTTCTGCCGGACATTTTATGCGCGGGGCAAACAACACTGCAAGGACGCCTACGGCAAATGAGGCCACTGTGCTTGCAGGAATGATGTGCATGTCTCCCAATTCATGCAATGTCAAAATAAAACGTATGGCATGCCCGGCCGCAGCGATCAGAGCGCACGTCAGATACGCTCGCCGGGGAGTATTGCTTATGCTGGAAAAACCGATGGCTGCTATCGCCGCAAACAATCCATCCTCAAAAATATTTACAAATATCTCATTCCACATAAAACGACCTTTAAAACCATTTTAATCCGAGTATAAACATTCCGGCACAAAGGCCGACTGACAGACAGACCGTGAGAACCGCCGCATCCAGAAAGCGGCTGAACGCGCACAGATAATGTCTGTATATCATATCGCTGACCGAATTGATATAGGGAACTCCCGGAATCAAGTAAAGGACACTTGTCCCGAGTGCTATTTCCGGAGTAGAACCGATATTGAAAATATGTCCTCCCGCACTCAGTGAAGCGGAAAAAAAAGAGGCACAAAGAAAGGTAAGGCGTACATCGCGCTTGTCTTCGAGCATGATTTGTTTAAGCCTATACCCCGCTAATGTTGAAACAAGCACTATCATCATAGCTGCCCAGTCACCACCGAAGAGTCGGCAGAAAGCCGCGTTGGCAAGACCGGTCAGTATGAGCACTTCCCATTTACCGGTAGGTTTTGTTTGCCGTATCCGCTCAAATTGTTTTACGGTAGCGGATAAATCAAGGTGATTGTCGGCAACTTCCCAACTCAGACGACTGAGTCCGGCATTCAAGGTAAAGCTTATGCCACACTTTGCTGTTTTATGTTGTGCCACCACCGCACCGGTCCGATCTCCATCCCATATGGAAACAGATACATGCGACGGCATTACGAATATGTCGAAATTCACGCCGAAAGCTCTGGCCATCCGTCCGGTATTTTTCTCTATCCGTATGCTTGTAGCACCGCATCCTGACAGTAACGAGGCATATTCGGCAAGGAATGCGGCAGTTTCCCGTAAAGGAGTGTTATCCTCAGCAATTTCCATATTACAAGTCCTCAAAGTCATCCTCCTCGTCGAAATCTCCCGGGATGTAAAACATATCTTTTTCCTTCCCGATCTCAAGAAGATGTTTTGGCTTGTGACCACAGCCATGGCATATGTCATAAAGCCTTTCGATGGCTCGGAATAAAAATGCGCACAACAGCACTCCCGCTATTAGGCACCACGTAATCATTGGATAGCTCATAATCATTTACTCCTTTTAATTTTTCGCTGCAAAGGTATAACCGCTCCAAAGGTTGTGGAAGCTATGAGCAAGGGATTTTCCTATTGATGCCATAGGCAAAAAGGATAGCATCCCCCAACAAAAAAAGGGACTCGGCGAATCGAGTCCCTTTTTTGTTGGTTGTATTGTTATATCACATGGCCACCTTCTCGACCTTTGTGCCTTTTGAGGTCTCGGTCTTTTTCAGGTAGATACCATTAGAAGGCTTGGACACACGTCGGCCGGTCAGGTCGTAGAACTCGGCAGGAGCCTCGTTCTCGGCAGCGTTGACTTCGTCAATGGCGACAGGCTTATCGCCATAGTAAGCACGCTCCGAGACACACTTGACACCGTCGACAGTGCACACGCTCTCGATGCCGATATTCTTGTAACCGCCACGGTAGATAGCCACAGCCTGGTCGACATTGTTCCTAAACAGGAAGTCCCAGTCATCGTCAAAGCCATAAGGCACTTCGGTCATAGGCGAGGAAACATTCTTATAATCCGATGAGCTGAATGTGAAAAGTTCATCATCATAATACATCCTCCAGCTCAATGTGGACGGGTCGATGTAATTGCCGTCGACATCCTTGAGTGGCTGGGTAAATATTAGGAAATCGGCCTCCATCCAGTATATGCCATCGATTTCGGGCTTGGCGGGCACACGGGCCTGCTGCTTGTAGGGCGACAGCTTGCCGCTGTAAATAATGAACGTCACATCGCCGGCTATAGTGGCTGTGAAATACTGGTCAGTCGGGAATGTGAATGTTTTGCCTCCATCCGAAACCGACATAGTGAATTCCGGGTCTTTCTTCCAGACAGTAACCGACTCGCCATTTTCGCCGGGTGCGGTCTCACGATGTGCGCCGTTAAAATAATAGTGGTACAGGCCATGGCCAAGATACTGTCCCGACTTGAACACCAGCGATGTTCCATCCTCTGAGAACGAGCCTTTGAGCCATGCATCGGGAAGGAATCTAACCAACCCCTTCACATATACGTCGTTGTTGTCTGTAACGACCTCGCATACATTCGAGAACTGAATGTTGTCCTGCATATAGGAGAAGCCGTATTCCTCAGGAGTAGAGCCGGCCGGCGGCGTAACAAGTTCATCGGTCAGAGGGGTCATTGTCATGGCTCCGCAGAGTGCGAACACCTCGTCCTTGTCGCTTACAAGCACAGGATAAAGACGTTCCTCCCACTCCTTGTCAAGGTCGGGGCTTACAAGTGTTCCGTCAGGACGCAACGTCAGAGTGTACGAATCGACATCACGCATAATATCGGATGCCATGTTCCCGTTGGGGAGATAAACAAACTTCGAAAGTTCAAACCATATGTCTCCGTATTTTTCATCAGTGCCGACCTTCTGGTGCGACGGTATGACTATGCCTTCATCCGTGACACTGCCTTCGATCCAATAATCCTTACCGAGCGAAAAGAAGTCGAAGAAATACACCTTCCCGTCGTCAGTATAACGGAGCGTGGATGCCACGCCGGTATTGTCAACCACATAGTCATACATCAGGCACATCCAGTCGGTGGAATACATTTTGTCCTCACCGGCCGGCGCCGATGCGATAGATTCAGCCTCATATCGTGACTTCAGATTTGTCGTGGAATTACCGAGCCTGTATTCGCGCACAGGCGCCATACCGTCAAGCGACAGGCTGGCGGCAGGCGTGAACGCATTCGTGTCCATGCCGGTGACAGCTGCAACCGCTGCGACAGCAAACATCGCAAAACGTGACAGATTTCTGTCTGATTGGTTTGTCATAATAGCAAATCTTTAATTATAGTCTACAAATTTAATACATTTTCTGCTCCTATCAAAAAAACGGTTCCCGCGACAGTGCGGAAACCGTTTTTATCAGATATTTCTTATCAGGATTACTCGGGCAGTTTGCCAACCAGCGGGTCAACGCCCCACTGCTGCTGGGCGAGACGACGATAGTTGTTATAACGCCACTTAGCATTGTCCTTGGCTGCCTGGAAGAGTTCGGCTGCTTCGGCAGGATACTGCTTCATCACCGATGCGTAGCGCACCTCTCCCTTGAGGAAGTCCTCGAATGCATCCCAGTCCGGCTCCTTGCTGTCGAGAGTGAAGGGGTTCTTGCCTTCTTCTTCGAGAGCGGGGTTGTAACGCCACAGGTGCCAGTAACCGCAAGCGACAGCCTTGGCCTCTTCGGCCTGAGCCTTGCCCATACCGGCTTTCAGGCCGTGGTTGATACAGGGAGCGTAGGCGATGATGATCGAGGGGCCGTCGTAAGCCTCAGCCTCGCGGATAGCCTTGAGGGTCTGGGCCTGGTCGGCACCCA
>CAZAZA010000133.1:0-6037 GCA_964489495.1 uncultured Bacteroides sp. | reverse complement strand
CAACATGAAGTTCAGGGGCCTGTGACCACACTCTATCTCGGTGGTGGGACTCCTTCCATAATGCCTCGTCAAGAACTTGAACGATTGTTCGCGGCACTCCCCCTCTCTGATGCTGTCGAAATCACAGTGGAGGCTAACCCTGAACAGATCGACCAGGATTTCATGAGGTGGATTGAAAGCACTCCTGTAAACCGACTCTCCGTAGGAATTCAGTCGTTTGACGACCGACAACTCAGCATTGTGGGAAGGAGACATAATGCTGATCGCGCACGTCAAGCCATTGAAGCTATTAAAGCATCCGCTATTTGTAACTACAGCCTTGATCTCATTTACGGATTACCCGGACAGAGTATGGAATCGTGGAAACAAAATCTCGACGAAATGATGACTTTCCGTCCCCCTCACCTGTCATGCTATATGCTTTCCTATGAACAGGGCACTCGTCTCGATGCATTGAGGATTGCGGGGAAAATAACTCCTACGAACGATGACGAACTTGCAGAAATGTATGAGGTTCTATGTGAAACAGCCCTAAATAACGGATATGATCATTATGAAATAAGTAATTTTGCATTACCGGGATTCAGAGCTATTCATAACACAAATTACTGGCTCGACCGTCCGTATGTCGGCCTTGGTGCATCCGCCCATTCTTTCGACGGAAAACTTCGGCGCATCAATCCTGCCGATCTAAAAACTTATCTCGCCATGACTGACCGACCGGTTTACATAACAGAGGAAGAAAACGTTGTGTCTCGCCACAACGACCTTATCTTAACTTCGCTCCGTATTTCCGACGGCCTGTCATTATCATCTTACATGGCACGTTTCGGAAAGAATTATTCGTCTCAACTGCTGAAAACAGCCCAAAAGTACATCGACTGCGGTAAAATGATAATCGCTGACGGCCATCTCCGAATTACAGAAAAAGGATGGCTCGTCAGCGATTCGATAATGGTGGATTTATTTGTCGACTGAAAACACAATGCATGAAGGCTTTGCGACGGGTATCTTACCGGTCATAGTCAAGAATCCCGTGAAAGCATCGCGCTCATAGATTTCAATATCATCAGTATCACGACACGCAACCAACAGATAACGGCCGTTTGGAGTGATTGCAAAATTTCTTGGATGTATACCGGTCAGCTGATAACCCGCTTTGGTAAGTCTGCCGCTCACGGAATCTACAGAAAATATTGCCAGCCCATCTGCCTTCAGGCGATTGGAGGCATATAGGAAACGGCCGTCAGGCGAAATATGGATATCGGCACTCCCCTCAGCACCAACGGTGTCGGCTTTGACCACTTCTACAGGTTTAAGAATCTTCCCTTTAACCTCAGAAACAACAATATCACCGGAAATTTCACCAAGGGTATAAGCATACCGTCCGTCAGGCGAAAATGCAGTGTGTCGTGTGCCATGACCGGGAAACATATCAATATCTGTCATTCCGTCGCCATTGAAAGGATCCGGAATCACATGTATCTTGTCGGTTCCGAGATCATTGGCATACATTACCGAAGCATCCGGCGAGAAAGTGAGCTGATGCAAATGAGGTTGTGACTGTCGAGCACTGTCAACACTCTGACCGGTAAAACGAATTATTGAAGGGGAACCTGTCATGCGGCCTTTGTCATCAATGTCATATACAGTGATGCTGCCTCCCATGTAATTTGCTGTCAAAACTTTGTCTCCCTTAGGGCTCAAAACGATATGGCAGGGAGCGCCACCACCTGTCGTGTCCGAAACCTCAAGTACAATATTTTTACCGTCCTGCGAATAAGTCAGCATATTTACAGTCGAACTGTTTCCGGCATCCTCTCCCACAGCATAAATCCGATTATTAACACCGTCGACAGCAATAAAAGAAGGATTACTGATGCCTGCAACCGAATCAAGCAATGACCATCTTCCTGTGTTTTGGTCAAATGCAAATGATTTTATACCGGCCGAGTCGGCTTGCGAATAGCTGCCTGTAAACATCAAAAGGCTTCCATCCTCGTCATTCTTGGCATTTTGCTGCGAACATGACGCAATAATAAGTGTCCCGAGTATAATAGGAATATATCTCATATGTAATTCAAAAAATAATCAGCCTCGGAACATTAGCATCCCGAGGCTGATAGTAAGACTAATAATTTCTTATTTTGCCTGCGGCTGAAGGATGATTACACGGTAATTACCCTGAGCGTTCATTTTCTTCATCATTTCCTGAAGATCTTTCACGGTCATGGCATTCCACATCTGCTCTGCCTCGGCATAGTTGTTGACGCCATTCTGTGCCCAACCTGAGATCCAGCTCATCCAAGTGCCATTCTGTTCACGTCCCTGAGCTATATTCTTAAGTGCGTATTCCCGAACACGTCCAAGTTCCTCCTCGGTTATGTTGCTTTCCATATCCTTGAATTCACCGGATATGATATCCAGTACTTTCTGCTCAAGCTCGGGTTTGAAAGGGAATTGAGAAATAATGGTAGCATTCTGTCCGTCTTCAAGGCGATCAATATCTGCTATCGCGTATATCGAATATACTGCCTGTTCTTTCTCACGAACTTTTTCCACAAGGCGTTTACTCAGAATTTGTCCAAGAGCACTGACTTCCTTGGCATTTTTCGAGGTATAAGGAATCTCACCCCATTCAAGCACACATGCATAGGATGTAGGTGTCTCCATCTCAACGCTTGAACGATCAACGCCACTGCCCTTGACAAGCTTAAGTTCGGGGCTGAATGTCTTCACACCGTGAACCGATTTTTTAGGATCTCCAGGAAGTGAAGCTATGTACTTCTCAACAAGCGGACGGAGAATTTCTGAATCGACATTTCCGACAAACACGAACGTATAATCAGCGGCGTTTGCGGTAAACGATTTCACCATTTCAAGTATCTGCTCACGACTTGCTCCGGCAACTGCCTCGGGCGACAACTGACGTACGCGTCCAGAGGGATACATCGTCTTTAACAGATACTTTCCAAACTGATATTGCGGGTCGTTCTCCTGATTCTGAAGAACACCGGTATAAGTAGCCTGAAGTGCGCCGAATTCTTCCGGATCGAGATTGACATCGGTGAATGCCGAATAAATGAGCTCCATCAAAGTAGGGAGATCTTTAGGAGTTGTGGAACCACTTATCGAACCTTCATAATTACTGAACGAAAGACCGACTGAAGCCTGCTTACCGGCAAGATATTTGTTAAGATCGGAATTTGTATATGTTCCGAATCCTTTCGACTGAAGGGCAACGGGCATAAACGTGATACTGTTCAGGTAGTCGTTGCCGAATTGCGAGGTTCCACGTCCTACTTCGAATGCGTTGAACAAGATTTCATCCTTCTTAAACTCGGTATGTTTCACAATAACACGAGCTCCATTCGAAAGAGTCCATTCTTCGCCGTCCCATTCCTCAAGTTCGGACGTCTTTACAATCTTGCCAGGTTTAAGCATATTCGCTATAAGCGGCTCTGTCTTGACATTATCCACAAAAGCTTCGAGGGTTTCAGCATCGACATCATTCACCGCCTTCAGAATCTCTGTTTCTGTAGGATAAACGCCTTCAGCATTGTCAGGCAGCAAAGCCATGATTACACGGTTGTTGTCCTTCGTAGCTTTTACCATCTCCTGCAGCGACTGATTTATGACATTAAGAGGAATCATCTGTGCGATGCTCTTATCAAGGTTGTAATCGACATCGGCCGGTGCTATAGGATCGCCGTCAAGGAAGTTGTTGACGTAAGCCTGAACAAACTGGTTGTTTGTACGCGAATCGCGATTATTATACTGTTTCTCGATACGTGACAGGAACTCATCTTTCGCACGCTGATACTCGCTATCGGTGAAACCACCCTGGGCGGCGCGAAGCAATTCACGGTAAGCTGCCTGAAGACCGGGCAAAATATTCCCATCTTTAGCTATTGAATAAATGCTCATGGCATCCTTAGTTTTTGCCAGGAAGAATTCACCAAATCCCATGCCTGCAGCCGCAAAAGGTGAATCGGCCTTCGACATTATATCGTCAAGACGAGTCTGAAGCATATGCTCAATCATATACTCGATATAGTTCTGAACATAGAACATCATTGTATTTCGCATTTCACGAGGCAGAGGATCACTTTTGAACATCATCTGCACCTGTGCATTGCCCTGTTCTTTATCATGTCCTACCGCCACAATGGTACCGGGTGTATCCTGCACGGCCAGATATTCACGGGGCGTCGCATCCGATGGCATTGCGATCGGGCCAAAAAGTTCTTTGATTTTAGCCTCAATCCTGTCAACATCGATATCACCCACAACAATCACGCCCTGCTGGTCGGGACGATACCATTTTTCATAATAGTCGCGAAGTGCCTTGTGGGGAAAATTGTCGACTACATCCATCGTACCGATAGGAAGACGGTAGCCGTACTTACTGTCGGGATAAATAGTGGGAAGCAAGCTCTCGATAATACGCATCGAACCACTCATCGACTGACGCCACTCCTCATGAATCACGCCGCGTTCTTTATCTATCTCTTCACCGTCAAGAAGAAGATCATCAGCCCAGTCGTGAAGTATCAAAAGACAGGTATCCTGAACACCGGTGCGTGCTGTCGGAACATTGGAGATATTATATACCGTCTGGTCAACCCCTGTATATGCGTTAAGGTTGGCGCCGAACTTGATACCAACAGTTTCGCACCACTCTATGAGAGTGTTTCCCGGGAAATTTTTTGTTCCATTGAAACACATATGCTCAAGAAAGTGGGCAAGCCCGCGCTGATCGTCATTTTCCAGAATCGATCCCACTTTCTGGGCAATGTAGAAGTCTGCCTGTCCTTTGGGATATTCATTGTGACGAATGTAGTACGTCAGACCGTTAGGCAACGTACCGATTCTGACCGCCGAATCAACCGGTAACTGCTCGGGCATCTGAGCACTTGCGGTAATTGGCAACAGCATCAGTCCTGACATCAAGGCTAAGGCTGTCCTAAAGATTTTTTTCATAATGCGTTATTATATGTGATAACTGTTATCTATATTTAATTGACGCAAATTTAACTAAAAAGTTACATACGCACACTGTTTTCAGTCAAAAACCTTATCCCAGTCTTTCCAAACGGCCTCATATCCGAGATTCCTGATTTCGCTCACAACTTCTGACGGCGTCCGCGAATCGGTTACCTCAAATTGTTCAAGTGCGTCTGGCGTCGAACAATACCCTCCGGGCTCAGTCTTGCTTCCGGCACTCATCGAAGTGACTCCAAGACTCATCATATGAGCTCGGAACTCATGCGACTCGCGTGTGGAATAGCTTATATCGACATCGTGGTCAAAGATGCGGAAAGCAAAAGTAAGCTGTGCCAGCTCGCGGTCGCTTATCACAACGTTAGGTTTATAACCTCCTTCGGCAGGACACATTCTCGGGAAATTGATGCTATAACGGGTGCGCCAGTAATTTCGTCGCAGATACAACAGATGACGAGCAAGCATAGCCATGTCGGTACGCCAGTCTTTTGCCAACCCTATCAGCACACCCATGCCGATTTTATGGACTCCGGCCATGCCCATGCGGTCGAATCCGTTGACACGCCATTCGAATATGGACTTCATCCCACGTGGATGAAAACCTTTGTAAGACTTTTCGTCGTATGTCTCCTGAAAGCATACTACACCATTCAACCCGCTTTGGGTCAGACGGTAATAGTCGCGTTCACGCATCGGCATCACCTCTATGGTCAGGTTGTTGAAATATGGTCGTGCCACATGAAGCACCTCTTCAAGATAGTCAACGCCGTTGTGGCTCGGAAATTCCCCCGAGACAATCAGCAAGTTTTCAAAATCACCAAGACGTTTTATCGCTTCACACTCGGCCTTCACCTGGTCAAGAGTCAGGGTCACACGTTCCATCGGATTATTGTGGTTAAATCCGCAGTAAACGCAATGATTTGTACACTCATTCGACACATACATAGGGATATACAGCGAAATCGTACGTCCGAACCGCTCAAGAGTATAATGTCGCGACAAACGTGCCATCTGTTCAATATAAGGAGCGGCT
>CAZAZA010000132.1:0-6041 GCA_964489495.1 uncultured Bacteroides sp. | reverse complement strand
GTTACTGTACTCTTCCCACATGAAAGGATTATTGGGTACTTCTGTCATAGATAGAACCCCGAATACATCGCTAAACTCGTGACGTATTCTTGTTAATTCTTTCTCAAATTGTTCCTTATTCCTCATTGGTGACGCTTGCCAACGTTCATTAACTTCGGCAACCAGCTTACTTTTGCTCCATGAGGGATTCTCATCTTTAAGCATCCTGTATACCAAAAGGTAGTACTCTTCTTGTGTAAGAGGCTCAATAATGGGATTACAGTCATATTCATCCTCAAAAGAATCTGGACGAGCCAAATATAATTGACAATCCTTAAGTAATTTTTTCCCATTTTCATCCCATTTCCGGTATTTGTATAAGATTTCGGGACATAAATTAGAACCGTATGTTACTACTTGAATCATTTGATAACTCTTTTTTTGATAAATTTTGCTGGGTTACCTCCAATAACCGTCCACGGATCTACTGACTTAAATACGGCGGCTCTCGCACCGACCACTGCACCTTGCCCCACAGTTACACCCATGCCGACAAATGCATCTGCAGCAATCCAGGCTTGATCTTCAATCTTGATAGGAGCTGTAATCAGTGGATTCAGTGGATTTGAAATGTCATGACTTGCGGTGCATAGATAGGATCCTTGTGAGACTGTCGAATTTGCACCGATATAAATAGGAGCAACATTATAACAATCTACGTCAGATGCAAGACAAGCATACTCATCCATTGTAAGATTTGCTGGGTAATATACCTTCGCGGAAGAATATACAACAGCCGTAGGTGCTATATTTGCCCCAAACATACGTAATAAGAGTCTCTTCCAGCCACTACCGAAACTTCTTGGCAAAGGACGTGCAAACATACCCCAAACAATGCTCCAAACCATACGAATCAATTGATTCTTTCGGCTAAGAGCATTTTGATATTTCGATAAGTCAATTTTTGTTTCAGTCATATACAAATTCCGGTTTGTTACCGTTCCCAAGAATCCATTGATATAAATCCAACATCTTGGCAGCTACGCTATGCTGTTCATAATTTGATTCAATCAGTCTTCGGCCTCTTTCCCCCATGGCCTGTAAATCATTGTCATCCATAGACATGACGTTTACTATAATATCAGCTATTGTCTCAGGAGAATTATCACGCCACCATCCACACTTGCATTCGTTCAATTCCTGCCATGGAGTCCCAATCGATGCATATACCGGAGTGCCACAAATCAGCGCCTCCGGAACAATCATTCCAAAATTTTCCTGAAGAGACGGAACGAACAATGCACGAAGCTGAGATAAGCGTTCATATTTTTCTGAGCCATTCAAATAACCAAGGAATCGCACATTATCTTCAAGTTTGAGTCGACGCACCTCTTCTCTAATAAAATTCTCGTATTTGTCACTTCCTCCTCCAATTAGGTCAACACGAAAATTGGGGCATCCCCGATTCAATGCAATCCGAGCTCCTTGAATTAGATTCTCAATTTTTTTTATTGGATGAAATCGCCCAAGAAATCCGATAGAAGGTTCTGAAAAAATCCGATTCTTTAATTTGACTTCGTCCGGTATTACCACAGGGTTAGGAATAACGGCAATTGGACCTTTATATCCGAACGTCCGCACATGTTCCATTTCCTCTTTACAAGTTGCATGTATGCACGATGCTTTCTGAATATCCCTATTAAACCATAATTTAAGCATTGGCCATTTCTTCCAACGCTTTATATTCAGAGCCGTTGGATAAAGCATGCCGTGAGGCGACAATATGTAGGGCTTGCCTGCTTGGCGGGCATATCGACAAGTAAGATGGTTGCAATAAACCCACAATGCATTGCAGTGATATAAATCATAGCTTGACTGAGTGATTGCCTGCTTAAAATTTGAGGATATATGCAACGGAGTACGGCTGTCGTCGGTTATTTCGATGAGCCATCGACTACCTTTGCCTAAATTATCATCATTTATGCTCTTAAAGGTCAGCAAATCTACAGCTCCCGGATGTATCGCATCAAGCCCGTCCAAAAGGTCACGGGTGCACGTGCTGGGTCCGCCGGAAGTAGCCGACATACCCGAAATTGTCTGAAGTACCCTCATCTTATTATGCTTTAGAACAAGGACCATCGATAAACTCCGTATCGACTCCTTTGCTCAGATTATCTATCAGCGACAACAAACGCTCTGCTGCTGCCCTCGGACTGTAAGTCTCGCGCATTAAGCTAAGCGCGTTATTCCTTATTTCGTTTCGCTCTTTGCGATGATTTAGCAGCCACTCCATCTTGTTGTAAAGATCGTCAAGGGATGCCATGTCAGGGTTGTCAAAACCGGATGATACCTCCGGACTTCTAAACATAAAGCCCGACTTGCCATTCTCAATCAGATATGGTGTACTGCCAATACCGTCACTTGAAACCAATACACATCCATTTGCCATGCTCTCGTTGGCGACAGCTCCCCATCCCTCATTACGATCAGAAGTAAAAATAAATATCTCATGCTGACGCATATCGGCCATCAGATCGTCGTTTGATTTGTTTCCGATAAATTGTACAACGTCTTCAACCCCAAGCTTTTTTGCAAGCTCAATTGCTTGATTTTTTAGTTCTCCTTCGCCATACATGTCAAGCAAAAAATTATAACCATTTTGTTTGAGTCGCCGAGCCAACATGATGGGTAATTCGGGATGTTTTAATTTAAGATATCTTGAACACCACATAAGTTTTGTGACAGAATCCTTAGAATTGAGCGAATCAGCATTAAAGTCGATTACACGAGTGAAATAACCCCACTTATAGCATTTATTTTTGAATGTAAATAGCTTACGATGATCATCTGCGGCAAATGCGCTACAACATAATTTATAGATAGGTTTATGTTTCCATCCTCCGAGATGATAGACGAGAATCATCCGCGAAATAGTAGGAGAGAAAATGTTTTTCCATCCTCTTTTCAGCCAACGCTCACTCATATCGAATGACAAAAGACCTTTATTCATTCGAGCTTTCTCAAATGGCAACGCAGGAAGGCCGGAGAATATGCAACATTTGGCAGTCTCAGCTAACGTCATGGCTTTCTGATAATTTTCAGTCGACTCCCATGCCCGCAACAGATACGGTCTATTTCCATAATTCTCTTCACCGCCTTTTTTGTTATAGTCATTTGGCTTGACAAGTTCAACAAAACAATAACTGTGATTTGTCAGCTCCCATAACTCATCAGCCACATTAGCCTGATGATTATTTAGTATTATCGAGTAAAAAACAAGTTCCATTTCTACAGATTCGATTATTTGGTATCAATCACAATATTGTTAATTATTCCGTTTCAGGAGTGAATACCAAAAAGTCACGTGCTACACCTATTGTAAGCCAGAATAAGAAGGCCAACATGCTACCGCCATAAAAAATATAGCCCTCAGCAATCATATGGACAAAGAAGAACGTTAGCAAGCCAAGTACCAAAATAGCTTGCGGCGATGAATCGAACCAAAGTAGACGATAGGTGCCAAAAAGTACCGGAATCAAGAGAATTGCACCAATAATACCTGTCATAGAGAGTATAATAAGCCATGAAGATCCCGACTCTACCATTCCGGAAACTTTGTCATAACCACCGTACGCAGAACTCAGTTTAAGATCAATAGCATCAAAACCTACCCCTATTAGCGGACTGCTTTCAAATTCCAAAACTCGGGCACGCCACAAATTCTCTCGGGATGAGTATGCACCGCCTTCAGCAACATTGCCTTGGTATTTTTGAATAACTGGGTCGAGAGCACTCCCCCAAATGGGAAAAGTCACAGCCGCAAGTAAAACGACTCCGGCAGCAACTTTCACAAATTTGGCCTTGGTGCCGGTAAGTTTGTATAAAAGAATTGTGATTGCGGCTATAGTGCCCATAAGTGCCGAGCGCGAAGCAGAAAACATAACGGCTGCTATGCACATAACTCCAAGGTAATAGTAAATTTTGATGCGTTGGGTATAGCCCATCCAGCAACAAAAAACACATCCAATCGCTGCAATCGGTCCTAAAAGCATTGAATGTTGCGTAAGACCACCAAATGTACCAACCTGGAGAATATTGTCTAAGGTACTTGACGTAGCAAAATTGATGCCTAAGAATCGAGCAAGAAAAGAACCGACTCCAAGAAAGGTGCATACAGTCATAGCGATAACAAAAATGGTTATACGGTTCCGAGCCTGTTGTGGATCTTGAATCAATGGCGAAACGCAAATAAGAAGCAATACAAATAGCACAAATCTTTCCCAACAATGGAATGAGCTGTCTGGGGAAGTTAAAAGCAGTTGAATAGGTATATATAACAAGAATGATAGTAATGGTTTATAATACGTAATATCGGTTGAATAAAACATTACATACAAAGCATAGGCTATATATACCCCATAAACAACTATTGACGGAATTGATGGCAAAAAGGCTATCAATTGCCATAACGCAATACATGCGAACCAAAATGTAGGCTTGTCGCATGAGTGATAAAATGAAATTACGGTTTCTTTAATTTCTGAAATTGTCATGACACGAAAGGTCTTTGGAGTTGTTCAGATCCGCAAGATAGTTCAAATAGGATTTGACAAGTATGTTGATATCGTATGTATATTTTAATGTTTGAGCCACAGGCGATTTAATTTGTCGGTCTATTAGCAGAGACAAGGTTTTATAATCATGTGGCTTTATCAGCCACTTGTCTCTATCGTCATCGGGTATGTATTCCGAGTAACCTTGATTGACGCAACCTATAAATGGGACACCGCAGGCGGCAGCTTCGGTATATACACAACCGAAGCCTTCAAAATAGCTTGGTAGTACGAAGAGATTCAATGTGTTAAAGTATTCTGGTAACGACTCATGTGACATCTCACTGACGAATTCGAAATACCGGTTGAGCTGCTTCTGAGAGATGTAATCACGACAAGAGGCGAGTGTGGACCCACTGCCAACAAACGAGACTATCAACTTTAGCTCCGGTTCGCTCTTCACCAACAGTTCAACAGCTTTAATAAGAGTCATATGATCCTTTAGGTCATTGAAATTGGCAATACAACCGATTTTGAAAACCTGTTGCTCGGTCAGTGAAGCTATTTTGTGAAAGACATTGGTGTCCACTCCGTTATAGAGCACATAAGTAGTGAGATTCCGCGGTACTTTTAAATGTCTTGCGGAGTTAAGGGCGGCCAGATATGGAGCGTATGATTCTTCAGGGTGAGGGGCAGGAAAGTGCAACAGATTATATCGAGTCCTTTCGCTGATACAAAGATGAAGGTCAATGTTTTTGAAATGACTGACAAATTTATTAACGCGGTATGTGACATTTGGATACCATGTGGCGAACTTTCCGCAATGAATCTGATATGGGTCGAGGTCGTGATATTGCAGTACTGTTTTGACGAGCGGATTAAATTTTTTAATTGCGGTGGCAAAACATGCGAACCCGGCAGTATGGCAATGGCAGACTGCGATATCATTGGGATTGATATGAAGAGTTTTGAGTTGACGTATAAGGCTTCTACCATTCAGTCCGCCAGACATGCCATTAAAAAAATAACTCGGCATTTGAAGGCATGGTATACGATAAACACTTATTCCCCCAATAGTAAAAGATGATGGCTTCTCAAATAGACCGCAAGGTATAAATACCAGTACCTTATAGTCAGAGTGTCGCTCTATTGCCTTCACCTGGTCAAACACATACGCGCCACGCCAATTGCCCTCCGAAGGAAAGAAAGGTGTCACACAAAGATAATATTGCTTATCTGCCATCTGTTATTTATTAAATTTTTTACCGAAAAAGATAAAATACAGCCACTTATTCATTTCCATCAGCTTATATACAAATATGCTTGCCGCAACTATGGGTACGGCAACTGCGATTGCAAATGTCAATTGCCAGATAAATGGATTGCCGCATTCAAGAAAGTTGCCGATCACATCGGATATATTTGGAATGAAGAAGTAATGAATTACATATATGCCAAGACTACATTTGCCTATATAAATCAGCAGTCTGCCAACCGTGCTATCCGGAG
>CAZAZA010000131.1:0-6044 GCA_964489495.1 uncultured Bacteroides sp. | reverse complement strand
GAAGTAATGCAAACTGACTGACAAACTAAATCATGGCGTGTGGCCGTCTCTAAACGGTTGCACGCCATGATTGTTTAATCCCAATCTTAGCTATGATAAGACTTAACTGTGGCTTGATAGCCGAAACTGATGAAAACCGAAATAAAGCTGTGGCATTGGCAACCGAATTGGTTGAACTTTCCCTTCATGACGAAGGCTGTGTGGAATATGACCTGCTCGGTTCGCTCACCAATTCCGACCGCCTTGTGATATACGAAACATGGAAGGACGAGGTTTCATTGAAAGCCCACATGTCTTCCCCCCACTTCCAGCGCCTTGTCCCTGAAATCGAAAAAGTCGCCACTCTGACTCTGGAGCAATTCAACTTCTGACGACAACCTAACACCACAAATAAAAATCGGGACTTAGAATCAGCTGATGGCTCTAAGTCCCGATTTTTTTAGATAAAGGATAACTGTGTCAGGGCATTCTTGATATCCGAATAGTGCCATAAAAATTAGCCGGCGAGCATGATACCGGTGAGGTACCACTTCCCATCTATGCGTTGGAAACGGAAGAATGCGGAGCTTCCTCCCCACTCAGCATTTGGGTCAGTAGGCCATTCTTCGTAATGGAAGCATACGTTGTCAGGCTTGACATCGTACCATGTTCCGAAGAACTGTACTCCATTGGTGTTACCTTTCTTTGCCTTTATGATTTCCCATCCGCCAAAGTATTCTGCTGAGGACGTGCCTATTTCATCTTCTTTTGGAATCGCAATACGGGACTTACGAAAGACTTCATCTTTGCGGAATTTAGGAATGAAGTCCATAAAAGCTTCCACTCCCTGATTGCATGGAGTCTCGCGTGAAATGATTTTTTGGGTCATCGTCGGAAGATAACCCTTCGGAACGTCAGAGCACCATTCCATGTCGTTGCTCTGTGCCATTGCCATGACCGCAACAGCGGCCATAAGCAGAAGTGTGATAAAATTTTTCATAAAAACGATTTTAGAATTGTTATAGAATACACGTGTCGCAAATTTACTACTTAATTAGCCAATATCCAAGCTCAATTAGCTCGAACCGAAATCTAACTACAAAATCTTCTTGACAAACTATTATGTCGGCTCAAATAATCTCACTAAATTTGCAAATAACATCAATGAATGCTACTATGCCGACAAATACTATAAATATCGACACAGACAGAATAAATAGAATAAAAGTAGTTTTAGTTGAGCAGAATCGGACTGGCAAATGGCTTGCGGAGCAATTAGGCAAAAACGAAGCTACCGTGTCTCGATGGTGCTCTAATTCTTCTCAACCATCTTTGGAAATGCTTGTAAAAATTGCGTCTATACTAGATGTAAATCCTCGCGAATTAATAAAAGGGTAACAATTGTTTCTTATTATTTGAATCCTATAGAAATATCAATAATGAATACACTTTCATTAGTCAGTATTGCACAGCTACTTGACGGTAGATATTTTTTTATACCAGCCTATCAGCGTGGTTATCGTTGGTCTGACGACCAAATGCTGGAACTTCTTGATGATTTATACGAATTCGCTGTCCGCGAAAAAAGAAAACCCGCTGGTGATTTTAGTGGCGAATTTTATTGTTTACAACCAGTTATTGTGCAGAAAATAATATCGGATGAAAAAATTCGAGAAATACAAGATATGACAGGATGGGGAAATTCTATCACAAATGGAAATACTTGGGAAGTAGTTGACGGTCAACAACGGCTTACAAGTCTTTATATCTTGTATCGTTATCTGATTGAGGAAGAAGTTGTTTCCGAAAAGAAGCTTTCAAAAGCAAATATGGAGCTTTACCACCTTTGCTATGAAACACGTCCAGAAACTAAAGATTTTCTTCAAAAACTTTCTTCCGAGACTTTATCTGAGGAAAATATTGATTTCGCTTTTATCTCTAATGCTTTCAACTCAATTAGTTATTGGCTAGAAAATCGTGGTCCTCGATTAGCTGCACGCTACAACAAACGAATCTCCCCAGATGATATTCTCACAACGCTTAAAGATCTTCTCCGGACCCGCATGGAGGATGTAGGAGAAGCAACTGGCTCGGTTCAATTAATTTGGTATGAGATAGATAATAATTCTAAAAAAAATCCTATTGATGAATTTATTAACATTAATAATGGTAAAATACGCTTAACTGATGCCGAACTGATAAAAGGTCTTATTCTTCAAAAACGCAATTTTATTGGGGACAAGGCAGCTGAACAGATGAAAATAGCATTGCAGTGGGAGAGCATCGAAAACACGCTGCATCGCAATGATTTTTGGAACTTTCTTTCATCTTCCTCTGATGAAGACAATCGAATTGAATTATTATTTTCAATTCGCTATTTTTTGTATAAGAAAAGGTGTGAAGCACCAAAAGATGGAGATTTATTCCGCTTTTACATTAATGATTTACTTTCCCACCCTCCAGGGATTGATCTTGAAAAAGCAGTAAAGCAAGAATGGAAAGAAATACTAAATATATTCGATACTCTTCAAGAATGGTATGAAGACCCTATTTTATATAATACTATTGGGTATCTTATCCACTCCGGAGTAGATCTCCAAACAATCATGGGAGTCTACAATAATATATCCCCTGACGCACCTAAAGAGGATTTTGTAAAATCACTTGCAGGCATGATTGAAGAAAAGTTACCTTCGAAAGAAGAAGTCAAAAATGGCATTTTGAAATGCGGATATAATAATAAGAAAGCCGTACGGAGTCTTTTGCTCTTTCTTAACATATTCAGACTTAACAAGCAAATTGCAGAGTTACGAAAGTACAATCCTACTTTTATGACTCCAGCTTATAAATTCCCTTTTGACTTATATGTCAATCAACATTGGGATGTTGAGCATATCGATTCCGCAACTCGCAACGATCTTCAAGAGGTTGAAGAGAAAGATGAATGGCTCCACCAGTCAATTATGGCTCTTGATATGCAAGAAGATTCTGAGGTATCCAAGTGGTTTGAAGAAAAGAAATATGACCTTATATGGGAACGCATTCTCTCTAAGAGCTCCAATGCTGGTGATGAGAGCCTAAAAGACACGATTGGAAATCTAACTCTCTTAGATGCGCAAACAAATCGTTCTTATCACAATGAAATTTTTGCAATCAAACGCACAAAGATAAATGATGCGATAAACAAGGGACGTTTCATTCCAGTTTGTACACAAATGGTATTTAATAAGAGTTTCAAAAAACAGCATGTTAATCTACGGGAATGGAGCGATGAGGATAAAAAACTATATTCCGAATTTATACTCTGTGAACTTTGTGAGTTTTATAACATGCAAATTCAACAAAATAATAAAATTATTTTTAGCGACAATGACTAAGGAATTTAATCTAAACTCCCTTCGCAGCATTAATGAATTTTTTGGAGAAGATAATCAAATGTCGGTTGTCGTACCCAAAATTCAGAGAGCTTATGCTCAAGGACGGGCAAAAGAAGAAAATTTACGAACTCAATTTGTCAACGAATTATTTTCGGCCGTAGAAAAAAATGAGATTCTTGAATTGAGTTTTGTCTATGGTTCAAAAAATCTTGGCGAAGATGGTGCATACCGTTATGAATTACTTGATGGTCAACAGCGTATAACAACACTCATATTGTTATATTGGTATGTTGCCAGTGCCGAGGAGAAAAAAATACCTGATTTCATCAAATCATTTACCTATGAGACAAGAACAACTTCTTCAAAGTTTCTTGATGAACTGGCCTGCAATACTATCAGTATTGATATGGGAAAGCCTAGTACTATTATACGTCATCTCAAATGGTATACGTTATCTTTCGACAAAGATAGCTCAGTAAATGGGATGATGAATATGCTTGATGCAATTCATCACCGTTATATTGAATCTCCCGAAAGAGGGCACATATATGATAAATTGCACAATCTGAAATTCTACGAACTCGATCTCAAAGAATTTGGCCTTTCGGAAGAGATTTATGTCAAAATGAATGCGCGTGGACTTCAGCTTACTCCGTTTGAAAATTTCAAAGCCGACCTCGTTAAGTTTATGAAAAGAGCAGATATGCCTCTTTTTCAGGAAATAGTAGAAATGGACATTATCGGAAAACCTAAAGCTCCGTACTACCTTAACTTTTCCCAAAAACTTGATAATAGATGGCTGAATTTGTTTTGGCATAAAGAAGACAGGACTGGGCGTGATTATTGCACACGCTACTTCCGTTTCTTTTATCGTTATTTTGCATCAAAATGCTTCCTTGATTTTCAGAAAGACCTTGCAGCCCAAGAGTTTCGTCCAAAAACAGAGGGGACACCGTGGAATTTCTTTTGGGAACTTTCACCTTTGCAAGACAAAACATATTTTGGATTCAAGTTCTATGAGCAAATGTTAGTCTGCCGCCCTGAATATATTAAATCAATTGAGCTAATTCTTGACTGGTTCTCAGTGCCCGAAAATATCAAATTTCTCGGTAACGAGCTTTCTGCGCCATGGAATAGAGACGAGAAATGGTATTTGTTAGAAGAGAAATATCGTTTACCAGATGCGGTATTATTCACAGCAGTGTGTGAATACATCGAGAGAAGTGGAGAACACATCAGTACTCAAAATTTCAAGCGTTGGCTTCGCATTGTTCGAAATGCCATCGACGATGAATTGTTTCGTAACGTCGACAGATTTGTTTCGCTGTCTAGAAATCTTGTCAGGTTGCTTGATATAGATGGTGCCACAGAAAACATTTTTGCGGCAATATCCACATTATCTGATGTCAAAGATCTCCCTCGCAGCCTACGGGAATCTATCAAAAAAGCATCCGTAACAATTTCAAATCCGACACAGAATTGGGAATCCGTTTTCGTTTCTGCAGAAAATCATCCTTTTTTCGCCGGTTCCATTGATTTTTTACTTTGCAATTTGCCAACGACACCTGAAGCGTTTGCTCACCGAAGTAAAATAGTTGGACAAATGTTCGACACCGAAGGTATGACAAATGCAAGTAAGAAAAACAATAGACTTATTCGTGCATTTGTTCGTCAACTTAATACATGGGAAGATTTACGCGATTCTACTATTACCGAGCGAAAGGATAAAGACAATCACTTAAGAGCGTTTTTGCTTGAAAAGAAGAAAGTTGCCACTTTCCTTTGCGGTCTCGGAGATATGGAAAATATAGAATCTGTTTATGAATATATAGATTCATTTGTTGACGTAGAGCCGGATATTGATCTTTCTGCCCAGTCTCTATTCACAGAGGATAATCCATTCCTTGAAAGAGCATACATTCGTCTATGTGTCGATACCCAGATTTACAAATTCATTCGCGATGTGGAAGCTACTGGACAAGACAAATTTCTTGATTTCATGTGGAGAGATAACGACTACGTCATACATCGGCGCCGCAGCTGGTGGGACAGAATTTATCTTGGCACCGATCGTCGATATGCAATCAAGCGTCTACTTGATTTTGGCTTTTCTTTTTGGGAAGAGCAGGAAGCAGAACTTGAGTTTTTTAACCAATACGGAGATGTTTACGAACCTGATGGCGCTATTTGGATGTTCAAGACCTATGGAGAAAACCACAATTTTTGGGCGCACCTTTACCATGATGGTACCATTAGGCTTGATGTTGAGACGGAAGATGATATCATGCGCATTTTTTTTGAAAATCTTTTCGATGATGGGGAAGAAAATAGTTGTTTTGAACAATTTGAAATGTATGATAGAGACCAGATAGGTATTCTTACAAAAAAGATAAAGAAATACGACACCTTGTTTAATTCATTAAATGAATAGTGGAGAGGTATGTGATGTCATACTATCTATGAAGAATCTCAATAATAATGGGAAAACAATTTGAAATACGAAATAGTACGTCGGAGTTCCTGATCTTTCAGATTGAAGGGAAAGAATCGGGTGTGCAGATGGTGTACCACCATGAAAAACGAGCAAGAAGACTGACTGTAAATCCCAAAAGGAAAGGTCGGTTCAGACTTTTTTCGTAACTTTAGCGTTGAATAAGAAAAGATTATAATATGTCGGAAGCTGAGATG